>CAMOYN010000034.1 GCA_946630035.1 uncultured Lachnospiraceae bacterium | reverse complement strand
AGGTGCTTCGCACCTTGCGCGGCGCGGCAAGAACGCCGAGGCGTTCTTGATAGGATGGGTGGAAAAATCCTATGGTGTTTGAAAGTTTTGGAAAGTCCTATGGATCCAGCAGACTCTTCGAGGCTGTGAATCTGTCTCTCCGGGAGAAGAAAATCAGTTTTGTCATGGCTCCGAACGGAACGGGAAAGACGACCCTGATCAAATGTATCCTGGGACTGGAAGACTACGAGGGCCATATAACGGCGGGAGAAGAAATCGAAGAGCCAGATTATCGGGAGCGGGAGACAGTGGCAGCACCTCCAGAGCATCGGGAACGGGAGACAGTGGCAAAACCCCGGGCAAACCGGGAGTACTCTGAGGTTCTCCGGGGCAGGATCCTGGCGATCTGGGATGACTGCCCCTTTTATCAGAACCTGAGCGGTTGGAAGAACCTGAGACTGATGGCCGGAGAGTCCTGGAACCGGGATTTTGCTGTGGAAGCGGCGATTTCCTATCTTCCGGAGGAGACCCTGAACCGGAAGGTGAAGTCCTATTCCTACGGGCAGAAGAAAAAACTGGCGCTGGCCCTGGCCAGAATACGGGATCCGGAGGTGCTGATCATGGATGAGATATCCAATGGCCTGGACTATGAGACCATGACGGAACTGAAGAAAAAACTGCGGAGATGGTCGGAGCAGAAAACGGTGCTGCTCACGGGGCATCAGTTTGGGTTTTACAATGGTCTGGTAGATGATGTCTACCGGATACGGGACCGGAAACTGGAGCTGGTTCGGGAGGATTTCAGGAATACGGCAGATACGCTGGAGGAGGTTTATGAAAAAAGCATCGGGCTGGAAGAAAGTCGGGAGGTTTCCCCGGGTTGAGATGGGACTGCTCTGGCACACAGGGCTTCTTCCCCTTCTTGCGGGGATGCTGATGGTCTGCATCGGGATCGTCTATGTACTGAATACCCGGCAGACGCTGGAGTATCTGGCGGCCGGTCAGGAAACCGCCGGTCTTTATGAAGAGGACCCGGAGAGCCTTGAGAAAGATCTTCAGGAGGAGAGCCGGACCTGGGAGACGGGGGAAGAGGGACTTCTAGCCATCGAAAATCCGCTCCGGTATTACCGGGATCTGGCCGCGGAGAGTTATTTTTCCTGCCTTCCTGCCTATTCCGGCATGCTTTCCTGTGAAAGCGGGCTCTTCCTGTTTCCTGTATTGTGGGGGATCTTCGGAACTCTGGCAGGGGCGCTGGATGAGAAAAACCACATGGTTAAATACTGGGTTTCCCTTCTGGGAAAAAGAAGATATGCGGGCCGGCGGCTGAGGACCCTCATTCTGACTGCGGTGGCGGGCACCCTCTGGTTCCGTCTGCTCTGCCTGGCCGGAAGTATCCTGTCAGCGGGATATCTGGAGAAGGCCCTCGGCCCCTCTGACAGCTTCTTTGCGGGTTTCTCCTCGGAGATCCTTGCGGCATCTTCCGGGGAGAACCGGACTTTTTCCTTGAAAGAGGAGGTTGTTTTACTGGGAATTCTGCTGCTGTTGGCCCTGGTATTCTCCATGGCCGGACTGTTTTTGGGAACCCTGACCGGTTCGTCCTGGCCCGGCTGTGTTTTCATCCTCGGTTACCTGATGCTGCCGCTCCCCTCCGGAGGATGGGACCTCATGAATGCCTTCTATGAGCTGGCCCATCGTCACTGCCGGTTTCAGGGGATCTTTCACCTGGGAGATGTCACGGCCATCCCCACTCTGGGGGCCGTCGGTCTCATTCTCCTGTTCGGGTTTCTGCCCGCCGCAGCAACCCTCTGTCTGACAGACAAGAGAAGTGCCTACCGGTAAGGTGATAAGCAGAGACTAATTTCTCCTTGCCATACTGCCGAAGTAGATTTATACTGCTTCTGTAGGAGGAAAGGTAAATGAAAATTGTCAATCTGGTAGAAAATACAGAGGGACGGGAAGGGTGTGTTCCTGCCCATGGACTGAGTTTTTATGTGGAAACCAAACATCACCGTCTGCTGATGGATACCGGTCCTTCGGAGGTTCTGATGGCGAACGCCGAAGCGCTGGGAGTGGATCTGACTACGGTGGATACGGTGATCATCAGTCATGGTCACTACGATCACACCGGAGGGATTCTCTCCTTTGTGAAAGGGAATCCGACGGCGCGGATCTATATCCGGCGGGAGTCGGCCGGAGAGTTTTATGCCGATGACGGGGAACCGGAAAAGCGGTATATCGGGATGGATCCGGAAATCCGCAGGCTCTCCCAGGTGGAGTGGGTGGAGGATGATCTCTGGCTGGATGGCGAACTATTCCTGTTCGGCGGGATCGGAAACCGGCACGGAAGCCCCGATGCCAACCGGCGGCTGAAAAAGAAAATCGCGGAGAATGCCGGGAGGAAAGAGGCGGTCCTGGAGGAAGCGCTTCCGGAAAATCCGGCTCCGGAAGTAGAGGTTTGGGAGAAAACGCTTTCCGGGAATCTGGTTCCGGATGATTTTGCCCACGAGCAGTGTCTCGTGATCCGGGAAGGAGACCGCCAGGTGCTCCTGTCCGGATGTGCGCATCACGGAATCCGGAATATTCTGGACCGGTATCAGGAGATCTTCCACCGGTATCCGGATGTGGTGATCAGCGGTTTCCACATGATGAAAAAGGACGGATACTCCGACCGGGATATCCTGGAGATGCTGGATACCGCCAGGGAACTGAAGGAACTTCCCACGGTATTTTATACCTGCCACTGTACCGGGACGGGGCCCTATGAAGTGATGAGACGGGTCATGGGGACAAAGCTTAAGTATATCCACTGCGGGGACACCGTGGTGATTTCAGAAAAGAAGAGGAGGAGACAGGGAATGAAATGGCATCGCTTTTTTGCCTGGGCTACGGTGTTCAGTTTTGTCATGACGATGGTCACCGGATACCGCAGAAAATGACGGATCCTGACAGGATAAACTCCCATCTTTATAGGCGGAAAATATGACGAATACGTTCGTAAAATGTTTTCAATTTCGACATATTTATCACATTAGTTCTTCATATTTTCAGGATACATTATTAGTGTCAAAAGAATCGTTGACTATTTCTTTTTCATAAATGGCTGCAGTGTCAGCCTTCCTCCCTTTCATAATGTAAAGAAACGATCTGCTGGTGGTGCGGCAGGTCGTTTCTACATATATGTGAGCTAAAAACACTCCGTGAGGATGCGCAGATGCGCGTATAAGGAATTTTGTCGGCAGAGCCGACCGCGCATCGCGCGAGAGTTTCGCTAAGGCGAAACTCTTTTTTACCATATCAGGCCTCGGACCTGATCAGATCGATTGTTTTACTGGCTCCTCGGACCTGACCGGATCGATTCTTAGATGGTTCTATCTTAATCTAATTCTCTGCTTTCGGGTTCCTATCCTCTGTCCCTGGCGGACGGGGTGCTCGGATCCGTCTTCCGGCAGGAATTCCGGCAGAAGTTCGGCGGCATCCTTTTTCAGCAGAACCAGTACGGTGGAGCCGCCATACTGGAAATATCCTTTTTCTTCCCCGCGTTTTACAAGGCCCGTGATCTTGTGGTTGCAGATCCGGCCTACCAGCATGGCGCCGATCTCGACCTGAATCACAGGACCAAAGGAGTCGGTACGGATCAGAGTGATCTCCCGGCAGTTCTCCGTATAGACCGGAACATTTTCCAGGGCGATGGGCCGCACGGTGTGCAGTTTCCCGGGAATAAAACGGGAGCCGATGGGGGGGCCGGAATCCACAAAGCAATAGCGGTGGTAATGATCCACACAGAGACGGAATACCAGGCAGATCCCGCCGTCATAACAGGAGGCCAGTTTCCGGCTGCCCAGGAGGTGGGAGATCCGGAAACGGCTCTGCTTTATGGGCAGTACCAGATCCTGGTGAATGGAGTACCAGGAGAACCATCCGTCACAGGGGGCGATCAGATGGGAGGGGCCCGGATCGACGGGCCGTTTGCCAGGCCGAACCCGCCGGCAGAAAAAATCATTGAAGGAGGTGTAGGACCGGTCCTCATAGTCCGAGAGATCCAGCCGGCATCTCCGTATAAAAAGCGGTATCAGGAACCGGGAGGCGCGGGTGTCCAGAAACGCTCCGGCCAGATCCGAGATTCTCCGGCTTACCAGCGGTTTCAGCAATAACCTTCCCGGCAGGGTCCGGTACAGAAAGGATAGCAGGTTCATTTTGTCGCTCCATGGAGACTCCCACCTCGACTTCGGCCGGTGGTGAGTATCATCTGTTACGGCTGTATCAGATGGGGAATCATGTGCAGAATCAGGAACAGAATAAATTCAACGACTCCGATGATCAGCAACAGGGTCAGCATCTTCTTCCCGGGTTTCTTCACCCGGAACCGACCGAGGAACAGACAGCCGGTGACAATCAGGGCAGTGAAATACAGGATCGTAAAATCTCTGGCGATCAGATAGTCCAGCAGGATGATGGCCGGGAAGATCAGAGAGGACATGGTAACGGGAAGCCCTACATATCCCTTTTCCTGCTCCGGATGGGCCGTCTGGCGGTCCAGCTCCAGTACATTAAAATAGGCCAGGCGGATCAATGCGGCCAGTACAAAGAATAATACGCTTAAAAGAAAGAACAGGGGATAGATCCGGATGGCCCCATTTTTATGGAAGAAGTTCGGCAGCTCGGCGAATCGTCCGTAGGAGCGAAGGCGTGCAAAGCCAATGCAACCCGGGAGGACACCGAAAGAGACCAGGTCGGCGAGAGAGTCGATCTGGATACCGAAGGACTTTTCCTGCTCGGTCCGGTTCTTTTTGGTGCGGGCCACCTTCCCGTCAAAGGTGTCACAGAGGCCGCTGAACAGGAGAAAAAACACTCCGAAGAAGGGATGTCCCCGACCCTCCAGGGAAACGATGATTCCCATGACACCGGACAACAGAGAAAGATAGGTCAGTATTACTGTATAATCATAAAATCCAATCATGTTGCTACTTCCGTTTTTTATTGCTGAACAGGTAACCGGCAAGAACGGTCAGTCCGCTGATGCTAATGCAAAGATAAAAAGACATGCTGCGGGAAAGCAGCGCCAGCTGTACCGTGTAATCCGGAGGGAAAAGATTCTTAAATCCTTCCAGCATCAGGTAATCTGCCACACCCATGCCGCCGGGGATCGGAACACAGTTGGATCCGATGGCAGCATAGGCCTGGGTCGCCCAGAGTTTTCCGGACAAACGGGGATCGCCGGACAGCGCCATGTGCATCAGTACCGTGACGGAGATCTGGGATATACGCTGAAGAAGATCCCAGAAATACGTCATGAAGAGCATCTTCCGGTGGCCGGCGGCAATCTCCGCACTGGTCCGGTATTCTTCCACATAATAGGATAGTTTCTCCCGGTAATGCTCCGGATGCCGCATAAGCCGAAGACGATGCAGCAGTAGGATGCAGCGTGCGCCTATATTATAAAGCAAGGAGCTCCTCTTTAACAAGCCCCAAAAAAGAAGAGCCAGCAGAGCGAGAACCAGAAATCCGATAAGAATCAAAAGCCGCCCGGGGAGCGGATAGGCCATGAAAACCTCCGGAAAGAACAGCAGGATCCCTGCTCCCACGGTCAGAATGGCCAGCGTGTACATGACCAGATTCCATAAAAGAACCACGGTTACCACGGCTCCGGACACTCCCTCCCGTATCATAAAAAGAGCACTGGCGGGCTGTCCGCCGGAAGCGGAGGGGGTGATGGCGGAAAAGTATACATCCGCCGCACTGTAAAGGAATCCGGACCGGTGGGATCTGGGATAGTTCAGATGGCGCAGGAGACAGAGAAGCGCTTCTCCTTCAAATATGATAAAACCCATCATGGCAGCGACGGAAGCCAGCAGCCACCGGCGGTCGGCGTGCTCCAGCATCCGGAGCAGATCGATGGGGTTCAGGTCTTTACTCTGGGAAAAGACCGCCCAGAGGGTCAATGCGGCCAGAAGCAGTGAAATCAGACTCCAGTGTATCTTATGTTTACGTTTTTCTTTCATATCATACTATCTACAGGAAAACCAGGAACGGCAGGCGGCTTCCCGGTTCAATGGAAGCAGCGGAAGATGCGGCCGGCGGAAAATCTGCGGGAGAGTGCAAGACCGATCTCAGCCACAAGGATACCTCCCGGAATATCCACGAGCACATGCTGCCGGACCATCACCGTGGAGGCACAGATCAGAATGGTCGAGATCAGCATAAGGGTACGGAAGGTGCGGGACGTGTCCCCCCTCAGGCATACACCCCGGAAACAGATCCAGCTCTCCAGGCAGTGAACGGAGGGAAAGAGATTATCGGCGGCATCGACACGGTACATCCACCGCACCAGCTCCGAGGAAATCCCGTTGCCGGGAACCGGATTCCGCACAATCAAAGTGGGGATGATCAGAAAACAGAGAAGGGTTATCCCCTTGGCAATCAGCTCGCCGGCAAAAATATCATGAGCAAAATTCCGTTCCCCTCTTCCGATGGTGATGTAGCCCACGGCCCACTGCAGATAAGCGCCGATATAGATCCAGATAAAAACAGGCAGGTAGGGTACCAGCGGATCCAGCCAGGTACTGAAACTATAGTGATGAAGCCCTGTGGTGAACCAGCGGCTGCCGAAATAAACCAGTCCGTTAAAAAATATGAGGATCAAAAGGGGAAGGACAGAATACACGGGAAGTATGGTGGAAATACATTTTTTCGCCACAGACCTGGTACTCATAGATAACCTCCTGTACATACAGCTTTTCTTATTCTACCATAAATTTATGGATTCTGCACACAATATGTTCGCTCTTCAGGAAATATTAATAATATAGATTGAAATATGTCATCGATTCGTGTTATCATATTTCAAATAGGGATTATTCAAATATCTTCTGAGTGAGATTCTTACGTATGGGTAGATTGATACGGAAAGGGAGGCGTGGAACAGTATGCCGGGAAAGAGCAATAAATTTCCTTCAATCGATGGAAGAAGAACTATACTGGTGGCAGAGGACGAAGCCATAAATCGGGAAATCCTGGGAATGATTCTCCAGAATGATTATAAAGTACTTTTTGCGGAAGACGGAAATCAGGCACTGATGCGAATCGAAGAAGAGGGGGATAATCTGTCTCTGATCCTCCTGGATCTTCTGATGCCGGGGATCCACGGACTGGATCTTCTCAAACGGATCAAAAGTGACAGGCGTCTGCAGAGAATCCCTGTGATTGTCATGACATCGGAACAGACGGAGGAGGTCAAATGCCTGGAGCTGGGAGCGATTGATTTCATCCCGAAGCCTTACCCTCAGCCGGCGGTGATTCAGGCCCGTGTGTGGCGGACCATCGAATTGTCGGAAGACCGGGATACCATCCGCTTTACGGAGAGGGATACTCTCTCCGGGCTGTATAACCGGGAATATTTTTACCGGTACGCCAGACAGTTTGACCAGCATAACCAGGACGTTCCGATGGACGCCGTGGTGATTGATATCAATCATTTTCATATGATCAATGAGAGATATGGCAAAGTCTATGCGGATGATCTGCTTCGCGGAATCGGAGAAGCGCTCCAGGCAGAAGGGGAAGAGAGCAAGGGACTGGCCTGTCGTCTGGAGGCGGACACCTTCCTCCTCTATTGTCCTCATCGCGAGGATTATCCGGATTTCCTGGAGCGTCTGTCTCTGCGTCTTTCCGACCCGGAGAATGGGGAGGCTCCCGGCAGCCGGGGGCGGCTTCGTATGGGGATTTACTCGGAGGTGGATAGATCCATCGATATGGAGCGCCGCTTTGACCGGGCGAAACAGGCCGCGGACACGGTGAAGAACACCTATGCCAAGACCATCGGCTATTATGACATGGCTCTGCATGAAAAGGCGCTCTATGCTGAGCAGCTGATCGAGGATTTTCCCCGGGCCATCCGGGAAAAGCAGTTCCTTGTCTACTATCAGCCGAAATTCGATATTCGTATGGATATACCCGTGCTGGCCAGTGCGGAGGCTCTGGTGCGCTGGAGACATCCTGCCCTTGGCATGATTTCTCCGGGAATATTTATTCCTCTGTTCGAAACTAATGGACTGATCCAGGAGCTGGACAAATATGTCTGGCGGGAAGCCGCCGCTCAGATCTCCCGGTGGAAACAGAAGTTTCACTTTACTGTACCGGTCTCGGTCAATGTATCCCGGATCGATATGTATGATCCGAATCTGCTGGAGACTCTGCAGGAAATTCTCCGGACGAACGACCTGACACCCGGGGAACTGCTGCTGGAAATCACGGAATCTGCCTATACCCAGAATTCACAGCAGATCATAGAAGCGGTAGAGAAACTCAGAGAACAGGGATTCCGCATCGAGATGGATGACTTCGGAACCGGATATTCCTCCCTGAATATGATCTCCAAACTGCCCGTCGACGCTCTGAAACTGGACATGCAGTTTATCCGGAATGCCTTCAGCGGACATAAAGACACCCGGATGCTGGAAGTAATCATTGATATTGCTGACTACCTGGGAGTGCCGGTGATTGCAGAGGGTGTGGAGACCGAGGAACAGCTGAACACCCTGAAAGCCATGGGCTGTGATCTGGTGCAGGGATTCTATTTCTCCAAGCCGGTGCCGGCGGAATCCTACGAACATTTTATGGAGGAAAGACAGGTTCAGGAAACCAACGGGATCTATGAGGAAAATGCCCGGCATGATCGCCATGAGCCTTCTTTCGGAAAGATTACCCATGCACTGTCCAGTGGATTTGAGAGCATTTACTATGTAGATACGGAAAATGATCACTATGTGGAGTTCAGCTCGGAGGGAAGATGTGAAGACCTGCAGATTGAGCGCAGCGGCCGGGACTTTTTCCATGAGTTCGTGAACAGTCTGACAAGGATTCTCTGCCCGGAAGACCAGGAAAGAGTCACGTTGTATCTGGAGAAGAAAACACTGCTGGATCAGATCAGCGATTCTCACCCCTTTACCATGACATACCGGGTGATGCTTCAGGGCGAGCCGGTATATTATAACCTGAAGGCCGTCAAGGCCAACACCCACGACGATCATCATATTGTAATCGGTGTCAGCAATGTGGATCAGCAGGTCCGGCAGGCGGGAACTCTGCTGGAGAAGAAGCATGACGAGCTGAATTTCAGCAGTCTGATCCAGATTCTTTCCAGCGATATGGAGAGTATATATTATGTGGATACCTGCACCAATATCTACACGGAGTTCCGGACGAACCATACCACCGCGAAGATGCCTCTGGAAATGCGGGGGATGGACTTCTTTGCGGAATACCGGCAGATGGTCCATAAGATGGTTTTCCTGGATGACCAGGAGAAGGTATTGTCAGTGCTGGATAAGGAGAATCTCCTTACCCTGGTGAAAGACCACCAGGTATTTTCCCTTGTCTACCGGATGATGATTGGCGGGGAGCCGGTCTACTACTGTATGAAGATCGTGGAAGGCGGAACCATGGATGATCACCATCTGGTGATCGGTGTGGCAAATATTGACCATCAGATTTCCGTGGATCAGAAAATGGAAGCAGAACGCCAGAATTCGGTTACCTATGCCAGAATTGCCCAGGCGCTGTCCCAGGATTACTTCAGCATCTATTATGTAGATATCGAGACAGACTATTTTATAGAATATAGTTCCCATGGTGACTACGAAGCCCTCGGGATTGAGACAAAGGGATATGATTTCTTTCACCTCAGTCAGAAAAATGTGAAGCGGGTAGTTTATAAGGATGACCAGGAGAAGGTTCTGGAAGCTTTTACCAAGAAAAATATTCTAAAAGTGATGGAGCAGGACCGTACCTTTTCTCTCACCTACCGGCTGATGCTGGGGGGAGCCCCTACCTATGTCAATTTGAAAGCGACCTGGATGCGGGACGGGAAAAAACGGTATATCGTAATCGGCATCAGCAATGTGGACGACCAGATGCAGAAAGAAGAGGAGTATACCAATGCATTGTTGCTGGCCAGGGAGCTGGCAAACAGGGATGCTCTGACGGGAGTCAAGAGCAAACATGCCTATGTGGAAGCAGAGCGGCAGTATAACAAAGAGATCTCTGATGGAAAGGCAGAACCCTTCGCCGTCGTTGTCTGTGACGTGAATGGACTGAAGCATGTCAATGATACCTGGGGTCATAAAGCCGGGGATCAGTTCCTGAAGGATGCCTGCCGGCGGATCTGCCGGGTATTTGCCCACAGCCCGGTCTTCCGGATCGGCGGCGATGAATTTGTGGCGGTGGTTCGCGAAGGTGATTATGAGAACCGGGAAGAACTCATGGCGCAGCTGGCTCAGAAAAACCAGGAAGCGCGGGAGCCGGTTCCGCTGACCATTGCCTGCGGATATTCCGATTTCAGACCGGCACAGGATACCTGCTTCATAGAAGTGTTTGACCGGGCGGACGAAGCGATGTATATAAACAAAGCGGCCATGAAGGAAAATGCCAAATCATGAGTTACTGCAGGGGGACAATATTATGTTGAAAGAACTGGCAATGAAAAGCCGCAGTTACCGCGGATACGATGAATCCAGGAGGATTTCGAGGGAAGAACTTCTGGAGTTCGTAGATGCCGCACGTTACGCGCCTTCGAGCGTGAACGGACAGCCCTTCCGATATGTACTTGCATGGGAAAAAGAGGATGTGGATAAGATTCAGCCACTCACCGGATGGGCCAGAGCCCTCCCTCATATGAAACTGCCACATCCGGGCAAGTGCCCGACCGCATTTATCATTATCTGCCAGGATACGGGCTGGGGGCCGGATCTCGGACGATATCTGAAAGATGTGGGGATTGTGGCCCAGACCATGCTGCTGGCCGCGGCGGAAACCGGCCTGGGCGGCATCATGATCGGAAACTTCAGCCCGAAAAGAGTCTCGGAGACTTTGTCACTGCCGGAGAATCTGGTTCCTATGCTGATCGTAGCCTTTGGCAAACCGGATGAGACCATCGTATTGAAAGAAATCGAGGACGGCGAGAGCATCCAGTATTACCGAGACGAAAACGATGTACATTACGTTCCCAAGAGAAAACTGGCGGATATTACCCTGGACGCCGGACAATTTTAAAAGCGGCGCGGCAAGAATGCCGAGGCGTTCCTGATAGGTTACGCGGCGCAGAATGTAAAAAAGAGCCCTGGAGAGGCTCTTTTTTACGTGTTACAGGACAACCTGTTAATAGACGTTACATCCGGAAACTCCGGTTTCTTTCAGGCGGATGAGAGCGGTGTCCGCGTCGTGGAACAGATCCCCCTGGGGATCCTCCCTGTCAGAGAAGGCAACGCCGACACTCAGGGACACGGCAGGGGTATCATCCTCCGGGTGCTGCAGGAGGGTATTGACCTGTTCGATCTTCTCGAGGACCAGATCCTTCATATCGACGGTGACCCGGGTCATAATGATGACAAATTCGTCGCTCCGGATGCGGCAGATCAGATCCACAGAGCGGAAACTCTGACGCAGCACATCCGCTGCCCGGAGAATGACCTGTTCTCCCATGTCCGGGCCATACTGTAAGATGAGTTCTTCGAGATGGTCTATATCGGCGATCATCAGGGCGAGATGATCCTGGTCGGCATCTTTCAGAAGCATCTCAAAGCCGCTGTGATTATACAGACCGGTCAGGGGATCATGGAAGGCATCGTAGGTGAACTGCTCATGGGCTTTCGGCCCGGTCATTCTCTTTCTCGGGAAAGCTCTGTCATGCTGCTTCTCAGGCTCTTCTTTCGCCTTCTGTTCCGCTTCGGCTCTCCTTTGCTTCAGCTCCTTCAGGAAGACTTCAAATTCCTCCGCCGGAACCGGACGGGAGAAATAGTAACCCTGGACCACATCGCATCCCATTGCCTGGAGGGTGAACATCTGCTCTGCCGTCTCCACGCCTTCCGCAATGGTCGGAACAGACAGGGATTCGGCCAGTCCGATGATGACCTCCAGCAGCCGGGTGTCCTTGCGGGCTTTGAAAGCGCTGCGTATGAACTGCATGTCCAGCTTCAGTGCATCGATGGGGAGGGTGGAAATCATGTTCAGGGAAGAATAGCCGGTCCCGAAATCATCCATCTCGATGCGGAATCCCCGGGATCGGAGCTCATGGACCGTCTGAATGATCTGCTCGGAATCCTGGGTATAGGCGGATTCGGTGATCTCCAGCAGGAATTCATCCGGCTCCAGGTGGTTCTCGTGGATCAGCTGCCCGAGTCTATTCACCAGGTCCGGGTCATACATGTCGATCCGGGATACGTTGACAGAGACGGGAACCGAAATTCCCAGGCGTTCCTTCCAGTCCCGCATCTGACGGGCCGCTTCACTCCAGACATAGCTGTCAAGATCCGGAATCATACCATTGTGTTCAAACAGGGGAATGAACAGTCCGGGACTGATCATTCCGAATTTCGGGTGATTCCAGCGCACCAGAGCCTCGGCACTGCTCAGGACGGGGATCTGTTCCCGGATGCTGAACTTGGGCTGATAATATACCAGGAATTCTCTCTCGGAAAGAGCTCTGGGGAAATCCTCCAGCAGCTGTTCCGAAAAAAGCTCCGACTCGTGCAGCGCCTTATCATAGAAGGCAATGGCTTTGCCGAAACTGGTGCGTACGGTATCGGCCGCCAGTTTGGCGCGGTCAAAACGGCGTTCTATATCGATGGATTTGTCGGCTTCCGAATAGACACCCATGCGAAGACGGACCCGGCTGTCTGCGGCAGATTCTCCCGCCAGACCCGTGGAAATCCTCTCCCATATGGCAGAATAATCGGAACAGTGAGGGCAATAGATCAGAAAGGTATCTGCTTCTCTGCGGCAGGCGAGCCCCCCGTTTCCTTTGACCACATCCAGGGCCTTTTCTCCGATGCGTCGGAGAACTTCATCCCCGTAGGCCTTGCCATACCGTTCGTTTATCATGTGAAAACGATTGACATCCATCACAATGGCATCCATGGCCAGGTCTTTGTTGTGCACATCGAACTGTTCCGCATAGCGGTAGAAATAATCCCGGTTGTATAATCCGGTCAGATGATCCCTCTCTGTTCCCTGAATGATGGCCTGATCTTCCGAAAGCTCGATGGTGCGGTTCACCCTCGCTTTTATCACTTCCGGATTAGGATAGGGCTTGGGTATGAAGTCGATCGCCCCCTGATTCAGACAATCCACTTCGGCTCCTTTTTCGGAAGTCATCACAATGACCGGGATCCGGGTCAGCTCCGGATCGGATTTCATCCGGCGAAGGACATCCAGACCGTTCATGTCGCCCAGAATCAGATCCAGAAGAACCAGGCTGAGGAGCTCTTTTTGTCTGTGAAGGATTTCCATGCCTTCGCCTCCGGAAGCAGCGTAAAGAATCTCATAATCATTCTCCAGCACTCCACCCAGAAGCATACGGTTGATGGCCTCGTCTTCTACGATTAGAATCTGCCGTTTCCCTTTCACTGAATGTTTTTTTAAATAGCTGTCAGACATATTAGACACAATCCTTTCGCAGGCTTTTTTAAATTGACTGTCATTATTTTATATTTTACTCTTTTGGACGAATGATGGCAAGGGATTCTTGGAAAAATACAGAATATCCATATGAAAAAACAGCGAAAAAATATTTGCAATATATCGGCGTATCAACTATAATACTTCTTATAGTGATTTTCCCCTTTAACGTGGAAGTGTAACCTATAGTTTCAGCAACAACAGGAGAGTATTATGAAAAAGAACAATGCAGTAAAAAGAAGTCTGGCTCTGGCAGCAGCGATCTGCATGAGCCTGGGTATGTCTGTATCCGCACAGGCAGCCGAAGCGATCAAGATCGGCGGATCCGGCCCTCTGACCGGTGGTGCTGCAGTATATGGCAACGCTGTTAAGGCAGCAGCCGAGATCGCAGTGGAAGAGATCAACGCCAAGGGTGGCCTTCAGTTTGAACTGGACATCGAAGATGATGCCCATGATCCGGAGAAGGCAGTTACCGCTTACGGTGTACTGAGCGACTGGGGTATGCAGGTGTCTCTGGCCACCGTTACCTCCACTCCCGGTGCAGCCGTAGCACCCAACTACATGGATGATCATATTTTTGCCATCACTCCTTCCGGATCCTCTCTGGCCGTTATCTACCAGGATCCCGATAACATGGCATCCCCTTACGGCAATGTATTCCAGATGTGCTTCACAGACCCCAACCAGGGTACTGCCAGCGCGGACTACATCGCTGCCCACAGCGATCTGGGTTCCAAGATCGCCATCATCTACAAGAACGACGACAACTATTCCAGCGGTATCTATAACACCTTCAAGGCGGAAGCCGCTGCCAAGGGTCTGGAGATCGTAAGCGAAGGTACCTTCGATGATTCCAACGCCTCCGATTTCTCCGTACAGCTGAAGCAGGCGCAGGAAGCCGGCGCAGACCTGCTCTTCCTGCCCATCTACTATGATCCCGCTTCCCTGATCCTGACCCAGGCCAACCAGATGGGATATGCTCCTACCTTCTTCGGTGTAGACGGTATGGACGGTATCCTGACTCTGGAAGGTTTCGATCCTGCTCTGGCTGAGGGCGTTTATCTGCTGACTCCCTTCAACGCAGACGCAGAGGATGAGCTGACCAAGAACTTCGTTGCGAAGTATCAGGAGAAGGTCGGCGATGTTCCGAACCAGTTCGCTGCCGATGCTTATGACTGTGTATATGCCATCGCTCAGGCCTGCGAGGCTGCCGGCGTTACCCCGGATATGAGCGCTCAGGATATCTGCGACGCTATGGTTACTCAGTTCACCAGCATGACCTTCAATGGTCTGACCGGTTCTGAGATGACCTGGGCCGAGACCGGTGAAGTCAGCAAGACGGCAAAAGCCATGATCATCAAAGACGGCGCCTATGTCGGCGTAGAGGAATAATGAATTCTTACCGCTGATCTGCCTCGGAAGAGACCGAAGGGCGGAGAAATGAATTTAGGGAGAGGGGCTTTTGCGGATACTGGGCGAAAGCCCCCTCTTTTGTAACTGAGGAGAAAACCGGCGATGTCCGCCGGAAAAAATGTTGAAAGGAACATTTCAGATGGGATTTCTTTCATATCTGATCAATGGCCTGGGGCTGGGAAGCGTCTATGCGATCATAGCGCTGGGCTATACTATGGTTTACGGAATCGCGAAAATGCTGAACTTCGCCCACGGTGATGTCATCATGGTGGGAGCCTATGTTGCATTTTTCGCGCTGAACTCCTACGGCCTGCCGCTGATACCGGCGGTGCTGGCCGCGGTGATTGCCTGTACCGTGCTGGGAGTTGTTATTGAAAAACTGGCTTATAAACCGCTGCGCCAGGCGTCCAGCCTCTCGGTGCTGATCACCGCCATCGGCGTCAGCTATTTCCTGCAGAACGGAGCCCAGCTCCTGTGGTCATCCTCCACGAAGGTTTTCCCCGCCGTTGTCGCCAACGGTTCCTTTACCATGGGAGAACTGTCCGTGTCTTACCTGACCCTGCTGACCATCGCTACCTGCATCGTGGTAATGGTCGGGCTGACGCTCTTTATCAACCGGACGAAGACCGGGCGGGCGATGCGGGCCTGTTCCGAGGACAAGGGAGCTTCGACTTTGATGGGGATCAATGTGAACCAGATCATTTCCATCACTTTTGCCATCGGATCGGGACTGGCAGCCATCGCCTCGGT
>CAMOYN010000033.1 GCA_946630035.1 uncultured Lachnospiraceae bacterium | reverse complement strand
GTCATACGGGAAATGATGCCGACCATCATGATGGAAGGATCCACGGTCAGCCCCAGTTCTTCCTGGAGAGCGGTTTTGTTTTTCTTCTTTTTCTGACGGAAATCCTCTGCGGTAAAGTTCTGCACGATCAGAGGGTCGGAGGCGGGGTTCCATTCGTCATAATCCAGACCATTCAGAATGCCGACGAGGGAATTGCGGCGGGCCCAGAGCAGGCCGTCCAGCTTCTCGCCATAGAAGGGAGTCTGGATCTCTTCGGTGTATGTTTCACTCACCGTGGTAATCAGATCGGCATAGACCAGCCCGCCCTTCAGGTAATTGGCATCGCTGTAGGCTTCCAGTTTGTCATTGGTGAACAGATAATCCGGGAGACCGGTGATCTCTTTGATCTTGTCGATGTTGTAATTACCCTGGAAGCGGAGATTGTGAATGGTAATAATCGATTTGATCCCGGCATAGTATTCATCTGCGGCGAACTGGGTCTTCAGATATACGGGGATCAGGCCGGTGTGCCAGTCGTGGCAGTGGATGATATCCGGCTGGAAATCGATGGAAGGGAGAATGGCCAGAGCCGCTTTGCTGAAGAAACCGAATTTCTCCAGATCATAGAGATGATCGCTGTAGGGAGTATTTCCGGTAAAATATTCCTCGTTGTCAATGAAGTAGACAGGAATGCCCTGCCAGTCCAGCCGCAGAATGCCGACATAGCGGTTCCGCCCATTATAGTACATATAAAAATGGGTCAGATATTCCATCTGGCTGCGGTATTTCTCGGAGATACAGAGATATTTGGGGATTACGATCCGTATATCATACTTTTCTTTGTCAAAATATTTAGGGAGAGAGCCGGTGACGTCGGCGAGCCCGCCGGTTTTGATAAAAGGAACGCATTCGGATGCTACATAGAGAATTTTCTTCATGGGAAACCTCCTGATAAGGTGTGTCAGATTACGGATATGATCGGACAAAGAGTTCAACATTTTGATCTGACAGGATTCGGATATGAAATTATACCAACTTCTATACATGATTAAGATTACCATATTTGATGATAAGTGTCAAAATATTTAGGCATTTTGAGGGGATAAAATGTTACAGGGTTGATTTATATCGCTGCCACATTTATAATAGAAATAACAGTTTTTGCCGGGGTTGGCGGACCTATTAATACCTCTGAAGGAGATATACCATGTTTGGAAAGCAGTTTCAGCTGAACGAAAACACGATTCCGGTGGTGGAAGAAATCGGAAAACACATGCCGGGCGGCTTTTTCATATATAAGGCAGAACAGCCGGGAGAACTGATTTATGCAAATCAGGCCGTTTTTAATATCTTCGGATGTAAAGATCTGGAGGAATTCAGAAAACTGACAGACTTTACATTTAAAGGAATGCTCTATCCGGAGGATTACAATCTGGTCTGCCATTCGATCCGGGAACAGGTGGAGGACGGCCAGGGCCAGATGGACTACGTGGCTTATCGTATTATCCGTAAAGACGGGGCGATCCGCTGGGTGGATGATTATGGACATTACACGGATACCGAGGCTTATGGCGGTATCTATTATGTCTTTATTTCCGATATCACAGAAAAAAGGGAACAGATGGAGACGGACATGGCGGTCCGCCAGGCCGTGATCGAGGCTCTCAGCAAATCCTATCATACCGTGTGGCTGATCAATGACGTGGAGACGGAGATATTTTCCCTGTATCGGGGGGATACATCCGGAACCACTACCCATGCGGCACCGATCCGGGATGCGCTGGGACGTCTGAAATATTCCCAGGCGAAGGAGCATTATATCCAGACAACGGTAGCGGAATCGGATCAGGATCGTCTCCAGAAGGAACTGACGATGGAGAGTATCGTCCGCAGGCTGAAGGAAAAACCCCAGTTCAATATCAATTACCTGCGAAAAATGGAAGACGGAAATGAAAGATACTTCCGGATTGAATTCGCAAAGGTGGATATGCCCAACGGGCGTATGGGTGTCGTCTGCGGATTTAAGGACGTGGACGATGACGTCCGTGAAGGGCAGAAGGTTCAGAAGGCCCTGCAGGATGCCAGGAGAGCCGAGGAAGAGTCGGAGGCAAGGATCCGGCAGCAGGAACTGGAACACAGGATTGCGTTCCAGGAAGAGATGCTGCGCCAGGAAGAGGCCAAACAGGAACAGAACAAACTGATTACGGCACTGGCGTCGGATTACTGGAGTGTATATTATATTGATCTGGATAAAAACCGCGGCGTATGCTATCAGGCCCATGCCGGGGCGGAGGGAGTAAAGAAGGGAGAGCTTTTCCCTTACATGGAAAGCTTTGTTTCCTATGCGGACCGGTATATTACCGAGGCTTACCGGAAGGAATTCATAGATTTTATTCAGCCGGAAGCGGTAAAAGAGGGACTGAAGTCCGAACGGGTCATTTCCTATCGGTATGTAGTGAAACGGGGCGATATTGAGTCCTTTGAGATGGTCAAATTCGCCGGCGTGCGTCATCCCGAGGACCGGGAGGACCACATGGTTCATGCCGTGGGAGCCTGTTTTACCGACGTGGACGCCGAAACCCGCAAGAGTCTGGCGGCAAGCCAGGCACTGAATGACGCGCTGGCCGTGGCGGAGCAGGCGAATGTGGCGAAGACGGCCTTCCTGTCGAATATGAGCCATGAGATCCGGACTCCCATGAATGCTATTATCGGTCTCAACAATATTGCTCTGAGCGATCCGGATACACCGGAGAAGACCAGAGAATATCTGAATAAGATCGGTTCGTCAGCGCAGCATCTTCTGAGTATCATCAATGATATCCTGGATATGTCCCGGATTGAATCCGGTAAGATGGTTATAAAAAATGAAGAGTTTTCCTTTGCCCGGGCCCTGGAACAGGTGAACACCATCATCAGCGGTCAGTGCCGTGAGAAAGGGCTGGAATATGAAAATCATACCGTCGGCCGGATTGATGATTACTATATCGGAGATGAGATGAAGCTGCGCCAGGTGATGATCAATATTCTTGGCAATGCGGTCAAGTTCACAAACCCCGGCGGAAGTGTTCATTTTGTTATCGAAGATGTGAGCCGTTTTGACGGGAAAGCTACCCTGCGTTTTGTGATCCAGGATACAGGAATCGGCATGAGTCCGGATTATCTGCCGCGGATCTTTGATTCCTTCTCTCAGGAAGACTCCTCCTCCACCAACCGGTATGGCAGTACCGGCCTGGGGATGCCGATCACGAAGAGTATTGTCGAACTGATGAATGGCAATATAGAGGTGGAGAGCGAAAAGGGAGTGGGATCCACGTTCCGGGTGACGGTCACCCTGGGGCAGTCGGATCGAAGAGATAAAGACAGTATCCGGGAGATTCATCCTCACCATCTGAAAGTGCTGGTCATCGACGATGATCCGGTGGCCTGTGAGCACGCAAAGATTGTTCTGGGGCAGGTGGGAATCAACTGCGATATCGCCGGGTCCGGGGAGGAGAGCCTGGAGATGATCAAGGTGCATTATGCCCGCAGGGAAGCCTACGATCTCATATTGGTGGACTGGAAGATGCCGGGGATGGATGGGCTGGAGACCACCCGCCGGATCCGGGAGGTGATCGGCCATGAATCGGCCATCATTATCCTGACCTCCTATAACTGGGATGACATCGCAGATGAAGCCAAGGCGGCGGGTGTGGACAGCTTTGTGCCGAAACCTCTCTTTGCCGGAACGGTGCTGGACGAATTCCGGGAAGCGTTCCGGGTGAAGAATCTCCAGAGTGAAGGGCAGAAGACAGACCTTCGGGGAAGAAGGATTCTTCTGGCAGAGGATGTGGCTATCAACGCGGAGATTATGATGATGATTCTGGCCAGCATGGACATGGAAACGGACCTGGCAGAGAATGGTCTCATCGCCCTGCATAAATTCGAAGAGCATCCGGCCGGATATTACGATGCTGTCCTGATGGATATGCGGATGCCGGAGATGGATGGTCTGGAGTCCACCCGCCGGATCCGGGCTCTGGACCGGGAAGATGCAAAACAGATTCCGATCATTGCGCTGACAGCCAATGCCTTTGACGAGGATGTGCAGCGCAGTATGCAGGCGGGGCTCAATGCCCATCTGAGCAAACCGATCAATCCGGAACTGCTCATGGAGACCCTGCAGAATCTGATCCCCCCGGATAACAAATTCAAAAGTGTAAAGTAAAAATACTTGACAATCAGGATGCGATCGGTTATTATACCGTAGGTGATAGCTGTGGAGAAGATACTGGAACAGACTCTGTTATACGATTTTTATGGAGAACTTCTGACAAAGCATCAGAAACAGGTATATGAGGACGTGGTTTTCGGGGATCTGTCCCTGTCGGAAGCTGCGGAGGAATACCAGATCAGCCGCCAGGGAGTTCATGATCTGATCCGGCGGTGTGACAGAACTCTTCGGGATTATGAAGAGAAACTGGGACTGGTGAAGAAGTTCGGCGAGACCCGGCGCCTGGTGGACCGGATCCACGAGCTGGCGCAGGAGTACGAGCGAACCGGTGACGGAGGATGTGTCCGGAAGATCGAAGAGATATCACGGAAAATAGGAGAGTTGTAAATGGCATTTGAAAGTCTCTCGGAAAAACTGCAGAATGTATTCAAAAATCTCCGGGGCAAAGGACGTCTGACGGAAGCGGATGTAAAGACGGCTCTGAGAGAAGTTAAGATGGCTCTGCTGGAGGCCGATGTCAACTTCAAGGTGGTCAAACAGTTTACGAAGGACGTGGAAGCCAGAGCGATCGGCGCCGATGTGATGAACAGTCTGACTCCAGGCCAGATGGTGGTTAAGATCGTAAATGAGGAACTGATCCGTATGATGGGTTCCGAGGCATCTTCCCTGGTACTGTTGCCGGGCAATCAGATCACGGTGATCATGATGGCGGGTCTGCAGGGTGCCGGTAAGACCACGACGGCGGCCAAGCTCGCCGGCAAACTGAAAGAGACCGGGAGAAAGCCTCTGCTGGTGGCCTGCGATGTATATCGTCCCGCTGCCATCAAACAGCTGCAGGTGAACGGTGAAAAGCAGGGAGTGCCGGTATTTACCATGGGAGATCAGAAATCTCCGGTGGATATCGCAAAGGCAGCCATTGAACATGCGGCGAAAAACGGACTGAATGTAGTACTGATCGATACGGCCGGCCGTCTTCACATCGATGAGCAGATGATGGACGAGCTGATTGCCATCAAGGAACAGGTGGAGGTTACACAGACGGTCCTGGTGGTGGATGCCATGACCGGTCAGGATGCGGTGAATGTGGCAAAGACCTTCAATGATAAAGTGGGGCTCGACGGCATCATCGTCACGAAACTGGACGGTGATACGCGAGGCGGTGCTGCTCTTTCCATCCGGGCCGTGACAGAGAAACCGATTCTGTACGTCGGTATGGGTGAAAAGCTCTCCGATCTGGAACCTTTCCATCCGGACCGTATGGCTTCCCGGATTCTGGGCATGGGGGATGTGCTTTCCCTGATTGAAAAAGCTCAGAATACCATGGACGAAGAGAAGGCCAGGGAGATGGAGCAGAAGATCCGCAAAGCGGATTTCGATTTCAACGATTTCCTGGAACAGTTCGCCCAGATCAAAAAGATGGGTTCCCTGACGGATATCATGGGCATGCTTCCCGGCATGGGGAACAAGCTGAAGGATGTGGATATGCCGGACGATTCCGCGATCCGGCGGATCGAATCGATCATCTACTCCATGACGCCGGAAGAGAGGACCCGGCCGGAAATCATCAATGTGAGCCGGAAGCGCAGGATCGCTGCCGGCGCCGGCGTGGATATGTCGGAGGTCAACCGGCTGATCAAGCAATTTGAGCAGAGCCGGAAACTGATGAAACAGATGTCCGGCATGATGAGCAAAAAAGGCCGCAGAGGCATGGGTGGCATGTTTGGCGGCAAGGGCGGAGGATTTTCCCTCCCCTTCTGATGCACAGTAGTTCTTAAGCCGTAGCGGAAGAACTTGTGATATATTCTAAAAAATAATTATATGAGGTGTAAAAAAATGGCAGTAAAGATTCGTTTGACCAGAATGGGTAAGAAAAAGGCTCCTTTCTACAGAATTCAGGTAGCAGATTCCCGTTATCCCCGTGACGGAAGATTTATCGAGCAGATCGGTATCTATGATCCTACCCAGGAGCCCAGCCTGATCAAGATCGACGAAGAAAAAGCGAAAAAGTGGCTGGCTGACGGCGCAAAGCCTACCGAGACCGTTGCGAAGCTTCTGAAAATCGCTGGTATCGAATAATTTAGGAGTGGTTATTGATGAAGGAACTGGTAGAAGTCATCGCAAAAGCTCTGGTAAGTAATCCGGAGGGCGTGATTGTAAAAGAATCCGAGAACGATGAGGGTGAAACCGTCCTGGAGTTGACAGTAGATCCGGCCGATATGGGAAAAGTAATCGGTAAGCAGGGGCGCATTGCGAAAGCGATCCGGTCCGTTGTTAAGGCGGCGGCCTCCCGTGAGGATAAGCATGTAACACTGGAGATTCAGTAATTGCTGTAAAAGGATAAATGAGGGACAGTCGGCAGGCTGTTCCTTATTTGTCTAGCCGGAAATATCCGGCGGAAGAGGAGTTACCGGATTCTCAGACAGGAGGTTGAGATGGAAGATTTTTTTCAGGTGGGTATTTATACAAACACCCATGGAATCCGTGGGGAGATCAAGGTGTTTCCCACCACGGATGACCCGAAACGTTTTAAGAAACTGAAGCAGGTGATCATGAGAACTCCGAAGGGAGATCAGATCTATGCGATCGAACAGGTGCGGTTCGCGAAGCAGATGGTGCTCCTGAAATTCAAGGACGTGGATAATATCAACGATATTGAGCGCTTTAAGGGGAGCGGTCTCTTCGTGCCCCGGGAGGATGCAGTCCCTCTGGGAAAAGACGAGTATTTTATTGCAGATCTGATCGGCATTACCGTGTCCACCGAGGAGGGACGGGTGCTGGGGCAGCTGCAGGAGGTTCTGCAGACCGGTGCCAACGATGTATACGTGATCCGGGGAGAAGAGCGGGAGTGGCTGCTTCCGGCGATTGCGGACTGCGTGCAGGAGGTAAATATAGAAGCCGGGACCATGACGGTGCGGCTGATGCCCGGGCTGGAAGACCTGTAATAATGAATTTTCATGTACTTACTTTATTCCCCGAGATGATTGAACAGGGCTGCGGCGCCAGTATTCTGGGCCGGGCCCAGGCGAAGGGTGCCATCTCTGTCAAAGTGACGGACATCCGGGATTACTCCGAGGACGTACGGCACGGCCGGGTGGATGACTATCCCTACGGCGGAGGCGCCGGTATGGTCATGCAGGCAGGCCCTGTGGTGAGGGCGTACCGGGACGTGGCAGCACAGTATGAAACGCCGCCCCGGGTGATCTATGTGACCCCCCAGGGCCGGGTATTTGATCAGAAGCTGGCGGAAGAACTGGCCCAGTGTGATACATTGCTGTTTTTGTGCGGACATTATGAGGGGATCGATGAGCGGGCCCTGGAAGAGATCGCGACGGATTACGTCTCCATCGGGGACTATGTTCTGACCGGAGGCGAACTGCCGGCCATGGTGATGATCGATGCGATTTCCCGCCTGGTGCCCGGCGTGCTGAACAATAAAGAATCCGCCGAATTCGAGTCATTTCATGACAATTTACTGGAGTATCCTCAGTATACCCGGCCGGAGATATTTGAAGGCCGGAGGGTTCCGGAAGTCCTGCTGTCCGGACATCATGCCAATATAGAAAAGTGGCGCAGACAGCAGTCGCTGCTTCGGACCAGAGAACGCCGGCCGGATCTTCTGGAAACGGCCAGCCTCACCAAGGAAGACCTGAAATATCTGAAGACATTGGATGCACTGGAACAATAGTGATCCTGAGCTCATCTCCGTCGGACTGGGTATCGCGGAGGTAGGAAAGATAAGAAGGTGCAATATGGCATACAGAAAGAATCCGTGGATTTACCTGCTGATCACCGGAATGATGATCGGTATGTCAGGATGGTCAGAGAAAATATACGCCGGTGAGCCCTACTTCCTGGAGGAAGAGACAGAGCAGAGGGAAGCGTATATCCTGGAAGAAGAAACGGTACCGAAAACGGAATATATTCTGGACGAAGAAACGGTACCGAAGGCGGAATATATCCTGGAGGAAGCCGCCGGTTCTCCGGAGGAGGAGACAGAGGAGAGCTGGGATTATTCCGATGCCTTTTCCGCCGCCAGGGAACTGGGGATAGAGACCGAGGCGGCAGAAGCGCCGAAACCGATTTCCCGGATTCCCGAGGAACTGAGGGACATTTATAAAAAAAATATTGATGTGGTGGGGTGGCTGAAAGCAGGGGAGCGGATCGATTATCCGGTCTGTCAGTTCGACCACGACTACTATCTGCATCATGATATGAAGGGAAACCACGATATCAACGGCACTCTGTTTGTCAATGAGTGGAATTCTCTCTGGCCGAGGGATGATGTGCTGGTGATTCTCGGACATAACATGCGCAGCGGGGCCATGTTCGGTACCCTGAAGATCTTCAATGACTTTGAAAATGTCTGTAAATATCCCCTGATCTCTTTTCAGACCATCTACGATGAGGAAGAGGTGTGGTACACTCCGGTGGCCGGATTCAATGCTTCCATGAACGAATCCAACCGAAGTTACTTTGACCTGCTGGGAATCTGCTTCCCCGAGGAAGAGCCGGAAGAGGAGACAGGAATGGAAGGTTCCGGACAGGATGAGGCCATGCCGGAGGCCGAAGGCTCCGGAGAGAGAGTTTTCCTGGAGGAAGAACCGGCCGAAGACTCCGGACAGACGGTTTTTCTGCAGGAAGAACAGGC
Organism: uncultured Lachnospiraceae bacterium; assembly: GCA_946630035.1. Taxonomy (GTDB): domain Bacteria; phylum Bacillota; class Clostridia; order Lachnospirales; family Lachnospiraceae; genus UBA3305. Next base: position 7,000 of record CAMOYN010000033.1, on the reverse strand, counting down.
CGATCCCGCCGGGGACGGATGGATCCTGGACTGGGAATCCATGGAAGAAGTGAAGGAATCCGTGGCATTGCTGAATCCGGAGGAGAAGTTAAAAGCCTCCATCCGCAAAAGAGAGCGCTATGGAGACTACCTGGAGGAGGTCCTGGAACGTTCGATCTGGGAGTCTCCCGTCGATGTCCGTACCGACGACGATCTTCTGGTTCTGGTGACCTGCAGCTATTTCCAGGATAACGGGCGGTTTATGCTTTTCTGCCGGAAACTGAGGAATAATGAAACACCGGAAGAAATCCGGGAATTATATCAGAAGGAACTGGAAACGGCAGAATCCTGAAGAATCTGAAAAAAATTAAAAAAGTGGTTGACAAATGCGGCAAGGGTGTGTATACTAGCACTTGTGCTTAAGAAATGCGCGAGTGGCTCAGTGGTGGAGTATCGCCTTGCCAAGGCGAGGGTCGCGGGTTCGAATCCCGTCTCGCGCTCTGAAAAAGACCTGCAGTGTTGCAGGTCTTTTTCCATTTCAGGCCATATGCTGTTTTAGCTCAGATCATTTTCCCTTTTGGGAGGAATACCGGCTTCTCTCAGATCCTTTTCCGGGGGACCGGTTCAGCTCCGGCATGACGGTTACCAGCATGGTGCCGAAGGAGGCGCAGCCACCCACGAAATTGGAAATGGGTTCGGCCATAAACACTCCCGTAACACCGAGGCCGGCCACGTGCGGGAGCAGGAGGGTCAGCGGGACAACAATGATGACTTTCCGGAACAGGGAGAAAAAACTGGCCCGCCGGGCCTTCCCCAGGGCGACAAATACCGTCTGAGCGGTGAACTGCAGAGCCATAAATACGAAACCGAAGAAATAGATATGCATGGAGGGGACGCCCTTGGCCAGCAGTTCCGGATCCTGATTGAACAGACGGATGAAAAAGGAAGGGAAGAGCCACAGGATGCCCCAGGCGGCCAGGGTGTAAAAGATACATACGATGGCCACAAAGCGGATTCCTTCCTTGACGCGGTGATAAGCACCTTCTCCGTAATTAAAGCTCAGCACCGGGGAAGCGCCGGAGGAGAGTCCGCCTACGGGCAGATTGAAGATTTCCCGGACCGAGTTGATGACGGTCATGACGCCGACGTAGATATCGCCGCCCCAGCCCTGGAGCACCGCATTGCATACGATCTGAGTCAGGCTGTTGGTAAAGGCCATGAAGAATCCGGACATGCCGAGAGCCATGATTTTCCGTACCCGGGCTCCTTCCGGTTTCAGAGAAGACAGGGTAAGGCGGAGAATGGCCCGCTTCCCGGTGAGAAAGCGGAGAACCCAGAGGGCAGACACCATCTGAGCCAGAACCGTGGCCAGAGCAGCCCCGGTGACACCCAGGTGTAATACAAAGATAAAGATGGGATCCAGCAGGGTATTTAATATGGCACCGATGAGTACCGTCAGCATGCCGGTACTGCCGAATCCCTGATTGTTGATGAAGGGATTCATCCCCAGGGTGGTCATCACAAACAGAGTCCCCGTCAGGTAGATGCGGATATAGACCGATGCATAAGGAAATGTCTGATCACTGGCTCCGAAGGCATAGAGAATCGGCCGGTGGAAGAGAAAACCCAGAACCATGAGAACCAGCCCCGTGAGCATCATCATGGAAAAGGTATTGCCCATCAGGAGAGAGGCTTCTTTTTCATTGCCCCGGCCCCGTTCCATGGCGCAAAGAGGAGATCCTCCGTAACTGTACAGCAGAGCAAAGGCAGAAATCATGGTGATGATGGGAAAACAGATCCCGACGCCGGTGAGCGCCAGCTTCCCTTCCCCGGGGATCCTCCCGATGAACATACGGTCTACGATATTGTATAGAAGATTCAGAAGCTGCGCCGCGGTCATGGGAAGTGCCACTTCCAGTATATTGCGACGCACGCTGCCGGTGGAAAAATCGGTCTGATGGGCTCTCATTGAAAACCTCCTGGAAGTACATATTTATCATCATAGTTTTTGTATCTGTAAAAGTCAATAGAGTGAAGAAGAGGAAAGGAAGGATTGCTCCATGGGAAACCAGTGCGAACAGTGTGCCTATTTCGTATATGACGAAGAAATGGAAGAGTATGTCTGCGATGTTCAGATGGATGAGGACGATTACTACCGGATCACAACGAACGGCTACCGGAGCTGTCCCTATTATCGCTGCGGAGATGAGTACCTGGTAGTACGGAAACAGATGTAGGAAAAACGCAGCCACAGACGGGAAGCCGAAGGCCCCGGGACAGTCCGAGGGGTTTCGTTGACTTTCTCTGTAAACTATTGTAAACTATTGGAAGTTATTGATACGATTTTGGATTGGCAGGTGTACAGGATGGCCAAAGTGGTGGTCGGGATGTCCGGAGGCGTAGATTCGTCGGTGGCAGCCTATTTACTGAAGGAACAGGGCTATGATGTGACCGGCGTGACGATGGAGATCTGGAACAGCGCCTCCGGGGAAGAAGCGGAGGGCGGCTGTTGCGGATTTTCTGCCATCGAAGATGCCAGACGGGTAGCTTATGAGCTGGGAATTCCCCACTATGTGATGAATTTCCGGGATATATTTGAAGAAAAAGTGATGCGCTATTTCACGGCGGAATACCAGCAGGGAAGGACGCCGAATCCGTGCATTGCCTGCAACCGGTATGTGAAGTGGGAAGCCCTTCTGACCCGGAGTCTGGGGATCGGGGCGGATTTCATCGCCACCGGACATTATGCCAGGATCCGGCAGCTCCCGGGCGGACGCTATACGATCGCAAATTCCGTCACCGCGGCCAAGGATCAGACCTATGCGCTCTATAACCTGACCCAGGATCAGCTGGCACACACCTTGATGCCGGTGGGAGAGTATCACAAGGAAGAAATCCGGGAGATCGCCCAGAGGCAGGGACTGCCCGTAGCGCATAAACCCGACAGCCAGGAGATCTGCTTCATACCGGATCATGACTATGCAGGATTTATAGAAAAATATACAGGGACGTCCGACCGGGAGGGGAATTTTGTCGACACCCGGGGGAATATACTGGGAAGACATCGCGGGATCACCCATTATACCGTCGGGCAGAGAAAAGGACTGGGAGTTACCTTCGGCAAGCCCATGTTCGTCCTGGCGATCCGCCCCGAAACCCGGGAAGTGGTACTGGGAGAAGCCGGGGAAGTCTTTGGAGATTCCCTGATCTGCGATCATCTGAATTTCATGGCTATACCGGATCTGACAGACGAGCTGCGAGTGATGGCCAAGATACGATACAGCCACGCCGGAGCCTGGGCCAGGATACGAAAAACCGGACCGGATGAAGTGACCTGCCGGTTTGAAACACCGGTGCGGGCCATTACCCCCGGACAGGCGGTTGTATTTTACAGTGAGGGAAATGTACTGGGAGGCGGAACGATCCGCTCTGCCGGTGTGAGGGAGGAAACGGACATATGAAAAAGGAACATCAAAACGCGCTGGGAATCGTGCTGACGGCATTCGTCGCCAGTTTCTGCTGCGCCTGTAATGCGGTAACACCCGGACCCAGCACCACCCGGTCCATCGAGGCCCCGGTGGTTGTCACAACCGCGATGCCGGAGGAAACCACCGCCGCCGCTACGGTGAAGGAAACCACCACCGTCCCCGAGACAACCACGGAAGAAGAGACCATCCTCATCGAGACGACAGAGATCGACTTCGGTAATTATGTCTATGCCACCACCGGCGTCAACGTCCGCAACGCCCCCAAGAGCAAAGGAACCGACGTACTCGGAACCCTGCGTCCCGGCGAACGCGTGAAAAAACTCGGCGAAGAAGGAAAATGGACCCTTATCGAATACAACGGTACGGAAGCCTATGTATTCTCCGAGTATCTGACCGAAGAAGAACCCGTACAGTAAAATGATCCGCCACCGGGAACAGGTTCCGGTGGCGGATCATTTTTTCGGCAAAAAAATCTTCAGGCCTATGGCCTATTTTCGTTTAAACAGAGTCTCGTACAGGGAAATACATTTGTCCGCGATGCAGACAATCCAGGCCTCCCGGGAGGTGGGCACCCGCTCCGGATTCAACGGCCACATATGACAGTATATGACCTGGGAGACATCTTCATCGATATCAAAATACTTTTTCGCATTCCGGCAGGCCTTACCCGCATGGGTAAATCCGTGCAGCCGGTGACGGCCGTCGTCGGCCGCATGCCAGTCATACAGATAAAAATCGTGGAGCATGGCTCCGGTCATCAGTGTTTTCGGATTTGCATGCAATGAGAACCTCTCATTGATCCTGCCGCTGAGCCGGGCAACACTCCGGCAGTGCTCATAGGTGGTTACCTTCCCATGCTGGATATAATGTTTCATCTCCTGCACATGCGGATCTGCTTCGAGTTCCTGCAGGATGGCATCGGATACATTGTTCTTCTTCATATACCAACTCTTATAATAGATCTTTTTTCCGGTCAATGACGATCCTTCAGGATCTTTACTTTTAATATGGTGTCTGATCTGTATCATACCACATTTACCCAGTGGTTGCCAGAGAATTTGCCTATTTGCAGGGAACGCTTGCAAGAAAGAGAAAAAAAGGGTATGATAGCAAAAGTAAAACTTAAGAAATACAGCATGATTTTCATACAGATAGATAAGGAATGACAGAAAGGCTGACAAAAAGATGGCAAAAATTCTGATTGCAGATGATGAAGCGCGGATGCGCAAACTGGTGCGGGATTTTCTGGTGAAGGCCGGATATCAGGTGGTCGAGGCCGCTGACGGAGAAGAGGCCGTGGAGACCGTTTTCAATGACAGCCGGATCGATCTGATCCTGCTGGACGTGATGATGCCCAAGATGGACGGCTGGGAAGTACTGAAAACCGTGCGGAAATATTCCAAAGTCCCGGTGATCATGCTGACAGCCAAGTCAGATGAGCGGGATGAACTGCGGGGATTCGAGCTGGGGGTAGACGAGTATGTCACAAAACCCTTCAGCCCCAAAGTCCTGGTGGCAAGGGTGGATGCTCTCCTGCGCCGCACCAACGGAGAACCCCAGGAAGTACTCTCTGTGGGAGGCATTGAGATCAACAAAGCCGCCCATATCGTAACAGTAGACGGAAAAGAACTCGAACTGTCCTTCAAAGAGTTCGAACTTTTGCAGTATTTCCTGGAAAACCAGGGAATCGCCCTCTCCCGGGAAGTGATCCTGAACAACGTGTGGAACTATAATTATTACGGAGATGCCCGCACCATCGATACCCATGTAAAAAAACTTCGCAGCAAGATGGGGGAAAAAGGCAATTACATCAAGACCGTATGGGGCATGGGATATAAGTTTGAAGTAGACTGAGAAAAAGGCAGGATTATTAATAAAAAAAGAGTTTCGCCGCGGCGAAACTCTTTTTTTATCTGACAGGAAATTTTGAAGAAAAAAAACTTCCTAACCTTACAAAATTGTAAGGTTATGTCACCGAAATGTAAGGTTAGGGTGCTATAATGGGTTCCAGAATTTCTCAAGGAGGTATTTTTATGAGAAAAAACAAGAAACACTTTAATGCATGCAAGTATGTGATGTGCCTGCTGGCAGTACTGTTCTCGGCGGTCATGATTCTTCAGACGTCGGTTCTCACTCAGGCAGCGGATGAAAAATCCGGCAAGTGCGGAGATAACCTGACCTGGAAGTTAAACGGGACGACGCTGACGATCTCGGGAAAAGGTGAGATGTATGATTACGAAAATATTGACAATATTGGCTGGCATCAAACAAATTTTACGCAGCTGATCGTAGAAGAGGGCGTAACGTCCATCGGGAAAAATGCTTTTGACTGTTCTGACAAATTGGAAAAGGTCTCTTTGCCCAATAGTCTTAAAACGATAGGATGGAGTTCATTTTCTGATTGTCCCAATCTCTGTAATATAAATTTACCAGACAGCTTGACCGTGATTCCATCCTACGCTTTTTACGAAGATCCTTCTCTTAAAAACGTTCAGATGCCTAAAAATCTAAAGAAGATCGGTAATTTAGCATTCTATGACAGCGGTTTAACTGAACTTACTATTCCAGATTCCGTGAAAGAAATGGGAGTAGCAACTTTTATGAATTGTTATTTACTAAAAAAAGTGAAGCTGTCAAAAAACCTGACAACTATAACTCGCGGTGCTTTCGCAAATTGCAACAGTCTTACCTCGATAGAACTTCCGGCTTCCGTCAAAGAGGTCCATGGCTCCGCGTTTTATCATTGTGCGAAAATGCGAAATATCACCTTAAATAAAGGTCTGAAAGATATTGGTTGGAAGACATTCCAAAAATGTTACAGCTTAAGAGAAATAACAATACCTGACACTGTAACATACATCAGTGATTCCGCTTTCCGTGATTGCAAGAGAATGAGAAAGATTACTATCAAGACAAAACAATTGACGTGGGAAAATATTGGTTTCGACTCTTTTGACCGTCTGTATAAACGCGTCATCGTCCGTTGCCCGAAGAGCAAAAAAACGAACTATCGGAAGTGGCTGGAAAAGAAGGGCGGTCTGACACCCAACGCCATATGGCGGTAAGGAGGTAAATTTGGTACCATCATACATCGCATTTGATGTCGATCTGAAAACTCAGGCAAAAGAAGCTATCAAAGAATGGCAGGAAGTGTATCATAACGGTCAGAACACCAAAGTCTGGACTGACGGCATGTACCTGAATCTTCTGCGAGGGAAAATTATTCGCATCGGAAAATTAATTAAGGAAAAAGAACCGGATTTCACCCTGGCGGATATTCATGTAGAGGTACCGGAAAAGATGGATTTTGAGTACTCAGCAAAGAAAAAGTAATACAAAAAAAGGCGGGACGCGAGTCCCGCTTTTTTGTTGATGGAGAAATCATCAACAAGCTATCCAGTTATAGAAAGCGATAAGCACCCTCCTTATATTTTTGACAAAAATCATAATGTCCCACCTTGTCCCACCCTAAAATGCAAAAAAGTGGCTGTTTAAGCCACTTTTTCAATGGGGCCGATGGGGCTCGAACCCAT
>CAMOYN010000032.1 GCA_946630035.1 uncultured Lachnospiraceae bacterium | reverse complement strand
GTCAATAAGATGACCAGGAAAATAGCCAGTCCCAGAACCGCCAGCTTGTTGCGGCAGAAACGCTTCCAGACTGCCTTCAGCTGGGAGCCCTTCGTCATCTTCGGGACGTCATCCAGATTGATATCCTCCAGACTTTCCATAACCGGTTTTCTTTCTTCGATATCACTCACGATTATTTGCCTCCCTTCGCTGTGCCGGCATAGCGGGCCTTAATTCTCGGATCGATAAATGCATAGATAATATCGATGACCACCATCATCAGCATAACCGAAGTGGTAAGGAAAATCGCACTTCCTGTTACCATGGGAATATCCTTCTTCAGGATCGAGTTGTAGATCAGCATACCGCAGCCATTGATGGAAAATACGGTCTCAATGGTAACAACGCCGCCCAGCATACCACAGAACTCCGTACCGGTAACGGTTACTACGGGGAGCAGTGCATTGGGAAGGGCATGGCCGAAGACCACGGTACTCTCTTTCTGTCCCTTGGCCCGGGCAGTGCGGACATAATCCTGACGGATCGCCTCCACCATCGTAGTGCGGGTAAACCGGAGCAGTACGGCGATCTCGGCAAAGGACATGGAGATGGCCGGAAGGATGTAGTGGGCGAAACTGCCGGTTCCGAAGGAGGGCAGCAGGTGCAGCTTCACGGCAAACAGGATGATCAGCATCATCGCCAGCCAGAAGCTCGGCACCGAGGCCATTACCATGGCCAGGGTGGTGCCCACGGCATCAAATACACTATATTGTTTTACTGCGGACAAAATGCCCAATGGGATGCCGATACACACCGCCAGCACCATGGCAAAGGCCGCCAGTTTAATTGTCGTAGGGAATCGGATCAGGACTTCCTGGAATACCGGACGCCCGGTCTGCCAGGAGGTACCGAAATCTCCGGTAAAGGCATGGATTACATAGTTCACATATCTGACAAGGAAGGGCTTGTCATACCCCAGTTCGATCGTTTTCTGATCCACAGCTTCCTGGCTGGCGTTCGTTCCCAGAATCAGCCGGGCGGGTTCGCCGGGAGTCAGCTCCATGATACCGTAAATGATAAACATAACAACTACAAGCATCGGGATGATCGTTAAGATTCGTTTGATGACATATCTGATCATAAAGATTTCCTCCTTATTTGCTTCCTACCCGAGGGATCGTTTCCCAGGATCCCTTCTCTGGTAAGAAAGGCGGGCTTAAGGAAGCCCGCCTTCAGTTCGTAGGAGTACATTAACGACTGCACTCAAAATTGCGAATCATCCCCATTATTTCCAGCTGTAGTTTGCAAAGTAATCATACTTCTGCAGGCCATCCGTGATCTGCAGAGCACTGCTGTAAGCACGGCTGCTGGTAGGATAGTAGATGGAAACATAAACCATATCGTTGATGTAGTTCTCGATAACCTGTTTGTACAGATCTTTACGGGCGGCAGGATCCACTTCGCCGGCGGCATCCGTGATCAGCTTGTCCATCTCAGGGGTAGGCTGATAGAAGCTCCAGTTACCAGGGCTTCCGATGGAGTCGGTGTGCAGAGATCCATAGATAATCTCATCCATGTCTTCCGTGGCAGCGGCCCAGCGGCAGATCTGAATATCAAAGTCACCCTTACCAAGAACGGTGTCAATGAAGGTGGCACGCTCGATCTGTTCTACTCTTGCGTTCAGACCGATCTGAGACAGAGAGTTCTGAAGTACGGTAGCCAGAGCCGGATAAGGATCGGTGGAGTAGGTCTTGATGACTACTTCTTCACCTGCATGACCGGCTTCTTCTACCAGTTTCTTCGCCTCATCCAGGTTGGTAGCATAGTTCTCATCATAGATTCCGTGAAGTTCGGGATCGCCGATGTCACCGCGGTCGCCGGGATAGTCGGCCGGAGTACCAAAGCCTTCATTACCAACGATGATGTAGTCATCCTTGTTCATGGACATGGCAACGGCTTTTCTCATATTTACATCGGAGAACATGCCGTTCTGGGTGTTGAAGAATACGCAGAACAGGATCGTACTGGTCCAGTCATAGATGCTGATCTGATCGGAGCCCTCGATGGTGCCGCGGGAAACGCCGGGAACATCATCAAAGTAAGCATCGATCTCACCGGTCTGCAGAGCCATCATAGCGCCGTTGCTGTCGTTCATGACAACCATTTTCACCTTGCTGATAGCAGGAGCATCACGATAGTAATCCGGATTTGCTTCAAAGGTCAGGGACTCACCGACGTTCCATTCTGTTACCTTGTAGGGGCCGGAGCCGACGATGGTATCCACGCTGGTACCATAGGAATCACCCATCTCCTCATAGGCTTTCTTGCTGAGAATGGAGCTGTAGTAAGGATTTGCCAGATACTCCATGAAGCTTACGCTGGGTTTGGTCAGATTGATGATAACGGTGTGCTCATCCGGGCATTCTACTGAATCCAGCAGAGGAGCATAGATGTAGGAAACGAAATCGGAAGCTTTCAGCTGTTCCATGGAGAACGCTACGTCTTCACTGGTTACAGGATCGCCGGTGGACCATTTGGCATTTGGATTCAGGTTGAAAGTGAACTTCTGAGCACTCTCATCGATCTCCCAGCTGTCGGCCAGGGCGGGAATGTACTCGCTGTTCTCATTCTTCTGAACCAGCAGGTCATATACCTGGCTCATGGAGAACGTCTCATAACCGTTGGTAGTGTTAAAGAAATTGAATGAATCAGTGATTGCAGGCGTACCAATGGTCATCATTTCCTTGGGAGCGCTTGCAGATACCGGTGCTGCCGGCATCACGGTCATCGACAGAGCCATCGCTGCCGACAAAGCCAGTGCCAATAACTTCTTTACCTTCATGCTTTCTTCCCTCCATTTGAATTTATACCTTGCGTCATGCCTCCTCCGCCGGAGCGAATGGACATCACCGCATAGCTACCCTTGTATTATATCACTTTTGTCACATTCTGACATCTTTTCTGAAAATTAATTACAGCAGTTCTTTTTTTGCCGCAGCAGAGATCGCTGCCACCTCTTTTTCTGTTTCTTCAGAGAAAGGAACGGCTTCATCCGCTTCGATCAGCTGTCTCGCCCGGGCATGAGCCTCACGCACCAGATCATTGGCATCCACACTGTCTCCCTTCGCGGGCATATGGTCGTATCCGATGCTGCTGCGGTAAACCTCATCACTGCGGAGATTTTCAATCGTGTGCGGTTCGATCAGGAAGGTAGATTCATCCATCACCACGCTTTCGATGGCCTCCAGGCCCACCGTCTCTTCGTCCGTGCCGAAGGGATAGAAGCAGCGGCGGATCATCGCCATCTGTTCATTATCCAGAACCATCTGGGCGAGGGATCCATACATCACGCTGGCAAGGGAACCGATTCCGGTAATCAATGCCGCTCCGTTCAGGGCAGGAACGATGGAATTAAAGAGTTTTTCATAACCGACCTGCATATCCGGAGCCAGGGCCGTACAGGACATGCCGTAGACATCACTCAGGAAACCATCTTCATAGGCCAGGGCCGCACACATGGCGGTGGAAATACCATTTTCCGGAAGTCCCAGAATGGCCTGTCCCAGACGCATATTCGTGAAGAAGGTTCGCGGTGCCATGATCACCGGTGTCTTAGGATTCACCATCCAGCAATAGGCAGCAGTGGCAAGCATCTCCGCATAGCACTGAGTCACACAGCCGGTCACGGTGATCGGTCCCGTCAGTCCTGCCATGGGAGCCGCCAGTATGCTGACCGGCATCCCGGCGCCGATGATGATCCGCAGGGTATCCGTGATTTCCTTCGGCAGATGCAGTGGTGTCTCCGGGGAGATACCGGTCATAGCCACGTAGGAATCTTTTTCCGTATTGAACAGTTTAAACAGTTCGGCAATATACTTTGCATTTCCTGCCATGGAGATACCCGGTGCATAGATGGGCTTTTTGCAGGTGCGGAACATCGCTTCTGTCTGGGCATACTGACTGATGGATGAAGGAACATCCGACGGGTAGAACAGACAGCAGGGCAGATCCAGCTGAGGCAGTGTATTGGAAAGCTTCAGTGAATCCAGCATATCGGCGGATGTCGCGTTCCGGCAGGTGCCGTCTGCATCCATGATCCAGGGGGCACCCCCTGTGGTATGCGTGCGGGGATATCCATGTTCCAGGCAGAAATCCCACTGCCCTCTTTTGAAATGAATCTTACTCTGAGAGGCGGAACAGACTTCATTTACCAGTTCTTCCGGGATCAGCACCCGGTCATCCTCTATCTTACAGCCGTGAGCGACAAATTCCTTCCTTACGGCTTCGTCTTCGATTTTCATACCGATCGTGCGCAGGATCGTAAGAGACAGTTCCCGCAGCTCGGCCAGTTGTGTCTTGTTCAGCAAATGCATTAACGGAGCCGGCATATCTATTCTCCTTTACCAAATCAGGGTAAGAGGGGTCAGAGGAATTCTGACCCCTGTTTTTATGTTCTATGCGTCAGAGATTATACCAGCAGTTCTTTCTCTGCGGCCTTCGTGAGGTCGTCCAGTTCTTTCTTCAGAGCCGGATCCAGTTCTACCGGCTCATAGTTTGCCATGATCTCTCTGGCTCTCTGGGCTGCCACTTCACGAATATCCGGCATTCCCGTGGTCTCCCATACTCTCCAGGTATCCTGGAAAGCAACCGTCGGGCGGAACAGCTCGCTCAGGTAATCAATGGTGTGAGGTTCCTGAACAAAGGTACTTCCGTTGAAGATGACCTCATCGATGGCTTCGATACCGTAGGCTTCCTCGTCGTCCGTATCATGAGGAGTCATGATGCGTTTTACGCGGCCAAAGATTTCATCATCGATTACATGCTGTACCGGAGAGTAAACCGTACCGCCGGCAATGGCGCCGGCACCGGTAACAATGGTAGCACCGGCCATGGCGGGCAGTGCAATGTTCTGCATCTTCTCATAGCCGATCTGTACATCGGAGGCACAGCTGGTGGTATAACCGCCGTTTACATCGGATACGAATCCGCAGTAGTCTCCCAGCTGAGATGCTATCGCGCTGGCGATGGCACTTTCAGGAAGGCCGATGGACAGCTGGCAGGTTCTCATGTTCGGGTAGAAACATCTGGGAGCATACATTCTCGGGCTGTCCGGATTCACAAGATAGAACCATACGCCCCATGCCAGAATCTCGGCATGAACCTGTGTTACATGACCGATGATGGAAAGCGGGCTCGTAAGACCGGCCATCGGAGCGGCCAGCAGCGTGCAGGGGATACCTGCGGCACTGATGTAGCGAACACAGTCAATATCTTCGGCTGTCCAGATGAAAGGAGACTGAGGAGATACGTGGGTCATCAGGGGGCGGGGTTTCTCTTTGTCACCGCCGGTGATGATTTCACTCATCTTTGCCACATATTTGGCAGGGCCCGGGTGGGACAGTGCTGCGCCGCAGACCGGTTTGCGGCTGGTCATAACGGGAAGCAGACATTCCAGATACTGGCACATGCGGTTGTCCCAGTCCGTGGGATAAACCAGGGCACAGGCCATATCCATATTTTTCAGGCTGTCATTTAATTTATAGGAATCCAGCAGATCGTCACCGGTGGAATTGCGGAAGTTCCCATCCAGATCCAGAACGAAGGCGGCACCGCCGAAGGTATGGGAATAGAATTTTCCTCTTTCCACTTTCAGTTTTCCGCCAAACAGGCTCTCGAACTTAATCGTGCTCTTATTGGTGCGGATCATATCATCGATCAGCTCGTGGGCGATCTGGACACGGCCGTTGTGGATCAGCTTACAGCCATGCTCCAGCAGTGTCTTTTTGCAATCTTCATCCATAACATCGATGCCATAGCGGTCCAGCATATCGATGGCTTTCAGATGGATCTGACGTACCTGCTCATCCGATATCAGTTTTAATACTCCCATGGGGGTTCCTCCTTACTGTTTTTTATTTACAGAGGCATCTTGGTTCCTACGCCCATCGCAATCGCTTTTTCAAAGATCGCTTTACCCATTACCAGGTCACATACAGACATACCGATGTTGGATACTACGATCAGTTCATCCGGCGAAGTACGTCCTTCGATCAGTCCCGCCAGAACTTCACCGGTCTGTCCGCAGATCTTCGGCAGTCCATCCGGGAAGTAGCCCATACCGTCAAACAATTCATGCTCTGCTACGCTGTCTACGAAATACTTGTCGGCTTCTCTCTGGATCGACGGCTCCCAGAAGGTGTTCAGATCGCAGGGAAGAATGGTCTGTCCGGCATGTACCCATTCTCTCTTCACAACACCCAGCGGGTTCAGCAGAATGATGGTTGCGGAACACATCACATCGCACTTCTCAGCCATGGTCTTGGGATCGCTCTTAACAATCTCCACATCCACATAAGGTTTCACATTTTCAATCAATGTATCCATCATCTCGGGACGAACATCATTGATGTAGATCTTTTTCAGGTTTTTCAGTGTTTTAACGATAAATTTCACATGTTCCTGTCCCTGGACACCGCAGCCGAACATACCGAAGGTCTCTGCATTCGGATGGAACGCAGCCGCCGTCAGAGCGGTGGTAGCGGGAGTCCGCATCGAGGTCAGCCATGCACAATCCATCACGGCATAGGGAACGCCGGTCTCGATGTCATTCATAATCTGCAGACCGGTGGTCTGATTCAGCCCGAACTGTTTCGGGTTCCGGGGGAAGCACTCGATCCATTTAATACCGCAGGCAACATTGTTCGGAACATAGGCCGGCATGGCATGGAAGAAAACATCCGACCAGGGATGAATACCGATCTTCGCAGGCATCTCAAACTCTTTTTTTCCGTGGGCCGTCAGAGCCTGGCGGGTCAGTTCCAGAGTTTCATCCATAGACGGACCGGCTTGGATGCACTCTTCTCTGGTCAGCCACAATATTTCGTGTCCGAGATTCAATACTTCTTTCAGATGCTCATGATCCTTCGCAAACATTTCTTTCTGTGCTTCAGTTGCTACGTAGGGCATAATAAGACCTCCTCGTCTATACGGCATTCCTTTGGGGTAATCGCGATTAGTAATCGCGATTATTTAATTAAAATATACCGAATCACAGGTCCTTTGTCAACTCCTTTTTGCAGAAATTTTCTCTATTTTTCACGATTTGACTATTCATTAACAATCTATATCATAATAATGAATTTTAAAAAAGGATCTGTCAAAATGGTGAAACCATCCGCAGATCCTCATACTAAACCAAATTAATTTTCATTCTTTTACAATATTCCCGGTCGGGTAAACGGTACCCTCTTTCATAACGAAACTGCACTCGAACAAAGCATCCGGATCCTGTTCCAGATCCCGGCTCCATCCTGCAAGATCCGCCAGCTTCCCTGGTTCTATCGTGCCGACTTTATCCTGGATTCCCAGGATTTCGGCATTGACCGACGTAGCCGCTCTCAGGGTCCGCAGTGCGCTCATACCGCTCCTGCGCCAGCAGCGGTATTCATAACAGCTCTCATAGGGCTGATGTACCGCCCAGAAATCGGATCCGAACCCGAGGCGGATCCGGGAACTGCAGATAATCTCTCTTCCCCTCCGCAGTAGGGGAGCATACTTACGAAGTTTCTTCTGGGCGTCTTCCGTATTCTGTGCGATAAACTCCTCGTTCTCTTCGATCATATCCTGGAAGGGGGCAAAGGTAGAGACCAGATAGGCCCCGCTCTCTTCATACAGACGAGCCGTCTCTTCATCCATCAGGGCGCCATGTTCCATGCCGTCAATTCCCATAGCCAGCAGCCGCCGCATCACATGACCGGGATAGACATGGGCTGTCACCGGCTTTCCCAGCTCATGGGCTGTTTCAATAATGGCACGCAGTTCCGTGTCCGAGAGGTAACAGACATCCGGTCCCCCGTCCGGACTCAGGAAACTGCCGGATATGAAAGTTTTGATATAATCACTGCCGTACTTGATCTCCCGCCGCACCTGATTGGCAAAAAAATCCGCTCCGCTGCCGATAAAGGAGGGCTGCATAAAATCCGACAGATAGGGATTGGCTGCGGCATGCATACTCATATCCCCGGGCATACCGGGACAGCCGAAGGCATGACAGGCAACCACCATACGGGCTCCCGGAAAAAATCCCCGGTCAATCAGTTTCCGGCAGTCCACCGCCCCAAATCCCAGAGGACCCAGGCCGGTCACACGGATAGAAGTAAAGCCCCGCTCCAGACACCGCTGGGCATTGTGCAGATAGGCCAGTGTGTTATACCCTTCCGACTGAAACAGGACGGTGTCCATCTCCTGCCAGGTCAGAATATGCCCGTGCACATGGGCGTCGATCAGCCCCGGAGTTACGGTCAGATGCCGGAGATCCATGATCTCAGCCCCCTCCGGAACCGGAAGATGACACCCGACCATCGCGATTTTCCGGTCGTCCACCAGAACATCCATGTCCTTCTGCCATTCTTCATGAATACCGTCGAACAGTTTACCGCAGCGGATCAGTTTTCTCATGTTTTCCCTCCCCCTGTCAGCATGAGAGCAGAGTGATAAGAGATTATGAATCAGTATTATCTGTTATATGATGGTTCAGAACAAATTCAATGGAATGCAGAAATTTGTTTTTATGTAATTCCATTGCATCTTTGTCCATAGAAAGATCCAGTACTGTCTTAAAATACCCCTTGAACAGATTAACCGCAATATTATTTATGACAACTGCATCAAACTCATCCATACGTTTCTGCTTTACAATTTCATCCAGCATCAGATAATCCCGGTAGTCAAAATCGCCTTGCAAAAAAACTTTCTGCATCCCGGGATCGATCTTGGCCAGTTCATCCGGGAACATCTCATAGTAATCGGCGATCACCTTGTAAAGTTCTGAACTGTGTTCTCCGAAGAACAGCAGATCAAACAGCGACGCATTCGCAAAAGCATGGGTACAGAAACAGTTCCAGACCCCGAAATATCTCCGGATACAGTCCGATTCTTTTTTAAACAGTTCGCTGACGTCCGCAAGATATCCCTGGAGGCTGTCCAGCGCCGCATACATACTCAGTTCCTCGATGCTGGAAAAGTAGCGATAGAGATTTGCCGTATTGCAGTTCAGATCCCGCCCCAGCCGGCGGATGGAAAGCTCCGGGAGACCTTCCTCCACGATAATCCGGTAGGCGGCGGAAATATATTGTTTTTTAGAGATCGTTGGTTTGCGCATAAATTATATAAAGCCTTTCATTTGACCTGAAACCCCTTCACTGTCAATAATATAATGATTACATCAAAATTTCAAGGTTCTCTGTTCCCATCTTACCATTGACGGTCCCGATGAGCGGCCCTCTTTTCGTCTTCCAGCCAGCCCCTGATCACATCCAGTATTTCCTCTTCGTAATCACCGGTATAGTCTTCCATCCTCCCACAGGTTCTGACGTTGGATTCTGCACCGAAACTGCCGTCATCGTCCTGAAATTCCCAGATATGATAGGCACGGTCGCGATAGAGAAATTCCAGGACACCGCATCCCTCATCTTCTTTATAGGTATACTGCCAGCTGCGCTCGTCCATAAAGGAACGGATGCGCGATAGTCTTTCCTCTGCTGATTTTTCCATTTTTCTTCTTCTTTCTTTTTTATAATCTCTGACGCGGGTTTGTATGTGTGTCAGAGAATCCTACGTCAGAGATTGAAAAGAGGCAGGGCTTTAGGCCCTGCCTGTAAATGCATTTTGCCTCTGTGGGGCTTCAGCCCCCGTCTCCTTCGGCCGTCGCCGCCTCTCCGGAGACTTCCGGTGCGGTTTCCGTCGGCGCCGGTGCTGTCACCGTTTCGCCGTTCTCATCCGTCACCGGCTGTCCGTCCTCATCGGTCACAGGAACTCCTGCCGCCTGGCGGTTTCGTACGATTTTCTCGTCCGAGAAGGTGTAATTTTCAAAAACATGACCGTAATAGTCGGTCTCCAGGAAACCTTTCATGTAGGTGATCTTATTCCGGACGATCTTCCGGATCGAAGATACATAATCCTCCGGAACCACCACACTGTCATCCTTTGGAGTAAAGGTCTTGGTGGCGTTGATGTAGGTTCCCTTATCGGTTTTCCAGTCATAGCTCAGGTTGAAAGCCAGCGGATCCGTATCCGAGAATACATCCCGGCCCGGGAAGAGGCGGGAATCCCACTCCGTGTCGAACAGGTTGCTCATCGTCGGCAGAATATCAATGACACTGACCGGATCGTTTACCACGATGGGATCCATCTTTTCCAGGCAGCCGGACCAGATGATCAGCGTATTGTGATCTCTCTGCATCAGGTTCTCCACATTATACCCATACAGTTCGGACAGCAGGGGCATATTCCCCAGATGAGCATCTTTGTCCAGTCCATAGGGGAAGTGGTCGGCGGTCATCACGATGACGGTATCGTCGGCAATTCCTGCCTGTTCCAGAGCATTTACCAGCCAGGTCAGACCGGCCTCCAGCTCCAGGTTGCAGGCGATATAACTCTTCACCCCATCGGAGTAGGTCAGATCCGCCACGTCGTCCCAGTGCTTCTTGGTCATGGCGTTGCTCTTCTGAGAATACTCACTGTGTCCGCTGACCGTCATGTAGTAGATATTGAAGGGTTCTTTATTTACGTATTCCTCAAAGCTTCCCTGGAACATCTCCAGATCGCTCTCCGGCCACTGCTTCGTCACATACGCCTCGATACCATTGCCATATCCCAGGAATCCGTCGGAATAGCCCAGATTGATATGAGTCAGGTTCCGGTCGTAGAACTCGTAATTATTGTTGTGATATGCCTTTCCGTAATATCCCAGACGGTCCAGCTGACTTCCCATGGTCATCAGGTTGTGGAAGGTCTCGGTATCCTTCATCGAAGATCCGCCATCGGTGGGATACATACCAAAGATATGCTCATACTCACCACCCGTGGTACCGGCCGTGGCAGGCATGATGTAATCCGTAAATTTAATTCCCTTATTCGCAAGGCGGTACAGGGTCGGAGTCAGCGTCGGACTGATAATATCTCCGCTGAAGGCCTCCGCCGTAATCATGATCAGATTCTTGCCCTTGAACAATCCGGTATAATCGTTCTCCTTGCTGGCCTTCTGGGTTGCGACATAGGTATCGAGCTCCACATTGGTGCCGGAGGCACTCTGCGCCAGCATGTCAAAATTAATATTCAGTTTATTGTCTCCGTAGACCTTCACTTCCGGTACCGGTTCCGTTTCCTCTACGGTCTCTTCCACCTCAAAGGCGACCTGATTGCCGCCGAACCATTTCTGCCGCAGCTCCATGCGAAGTCCGGTCATCAGTCCGAAATTCCCCACGGCTGTCTGGAAATTGTATTCCGTCTTATAGGAAGGACGGTATCCGCCGTGAATCAGCACCAGCAGCAGGGTCACGATATAAACCCCGATCACGGCAATCAGCGTGCGGATACGGCGTTTCATCCGGATCCTCTTGGCACGGTCAATCCGGCGCAGCAGTACCCAGTAAAGGATACAGGGAAGCATAAACAGGAAAATGTGGATCAGTCCGCCGGGGCTGAACACCAGATGAATGATATCGGACATGAAGTCGGTAACCACGCCGCCGGCGCCGGCGGTTACGGTGTTCAGATCATAGAGCACCTTAAACTGCCGGTACACGAAATACTCAATCATGTATGGAAGCATGATCACAAAAATCAGTACGCACCGAACCCTTCGGTTATACCTCGGTTTCAGATTGGTCGTAAGAAGATATCCGATTAATCCCCAGAACAGGGAATACAGAACGATATAGACGATCCGGAATCCGAAGGGCGGTCTGACCGTAGAATGAATAAATACGATCTCGTAATACAGGATAATGACCGGGAACAGATACCGCGAAAATACATTCCAGCGGTTTTTCGGCCGCAGATCATACCGGACCCAGGATGCCAGGGCCGCAGCCAGCGAGATTACACCACTGGAAAAATAGTACCAGAATCCCTGCAGGACTTCTAAAACCACCGATCCTGCTCTTGGACTTTTATTCGATTCATTTCGGTTATTCCTACTCATCTTGCTTCCTCAATTGTAATGCGTTCTGCGACGCTTTGTGTGATCATTTCACCATAAAAAGGATGCGGTGAACATCATTTCAATAGTAGCACAATCTCGATATTATGTAAACTAACTTTTCTGAAGTAAGCCTATCTGAATTTAACCTGAATTTTGCCTGACTTCTGCAAATGTTGCAATACGGCCGGTTTTCTGGTATGTTATTTATGACCGTTTCTGTGTCTTGCAGAAAGGACAATCCGGTTTCTGGCTTTCCGGCTGTCCCAGATTTGTGCACACATCGGAGGTTTTTAAAGGATGACAAATCGAACTACTAATAATTTACGGTCCCTGATTCCGTTCTTAATGGCCCTGGCAATCATCATTTCCGCTGCGACTCCCGTATCCGCCGCCTATGATAATACCAGCGGCAGCAATGTCTGGTTCTCTCACTCAGGAGCCATCTGCCGCATGAATGCAAAAAGCGGCAAAGTGAAGAAACTGTACACCCTGGCAGATACAGCTGCCAATCCCGTTCAGGATCTGATCTGCTGGGGAGATTATCTGTATTTCTGTCTCGACGGACGGACGATTCCGAACAATTCCGATCTGAAAGGACGCTGGATCTGCCGCATCAACAAGGATGGCACCGGTTTTTCCGCCCTGGATGCCGGCTTCTGTCCCCAGATCTACAAAGGCAGCTTGTATTATATCTCTTCCGAATACGATACGGAAACCGGAGAAGAATCCGTGCTTGGTATCTCCCGTATGGGAATGGCGGGGGGAAGCAATGAAGTGCTTCTAGTGAGTTCTGCGGTAAAGAGGATCGCTCTCTTAAAAGGAGTGATCTATTATCTCACCGATTCCGGCAGCTACTACGAATATGTCCGCAGCTATCATCTGAGCACAAAAAAGCGCTACATTATTTATAAGGATGTAGATGGATTTATGGATATCAGCATTTCAGACGGGAGCACGGTATATGTAACTACGGCCCGGCGGGGAATGCTCCGTTATTATCCCAGGCAAAAGATGACACGGAAATATCTTCCCACCGCCGATGGCTATGAGCTCCACGGAGTACAGGGCGGCTGGATCTACTATTCCAGCGGGCGGACTCTCCTGCGGATGAACGCTGCGACCGGAAAAAAATCCCGGATCCGCACTCTCAAAAGCGGCGAGCCCACCGGTCTGATCTACGGCGGAAACCAGTGGCTGATCATCACACAGGATATTGTGAGCGGCCGGTATAACCGGGCCATTGTAAGAATGAGAGTGAACGGGAAGAACGCAAAAACCCTCGCACGCTGGTATGAAAAATAATAAAACTGGGCGCGGCTGCAATCCGCCGGAGGTTTTAATCTCTGGCGCGGGTTTGTATCCTGCGTCAGAGATTGAAAAAGCCTTCCACCGCTGCCGGTGGGAGGCTTTTTCAATGGTTTAACTGCTATTTCTATCCCCGGACCCATTTCTCCAGGGCATCACTCTGGTTTCCATTCCCGGCTGTACTTTCGGCAGGGACTTTCTGGCCGGAAGTACCCGGCCATATCCCCGGCGCCGGCGTATTCTGAGCCGGCGTAACTTCCGGTGCCGCTTCCGGAACCGCATCCGGATAGATTTCATCCAGAATGCTCTTAAGCTGGGCCAGATCTTCCTCCGTCGTTGACCAGCTGGCCGCGAAACGGATTACGGTATGATGGTCGTCTTTCTTCTCCCAGAAGCCAAACCGGACTTTCTCCGCCAGCTGTTTCATCTTCCGGTTTTCCACCACCACAAACTGCTGGTTTGTGGGAGAATTCAGGAAGAAAGGAAGTCCCTTTTGCTGCAGGATCTCTTTCAGTTTTTCTGTCATGTCGATGGCATGCCTGGATATCTCAAAATAAAGATCGTCGGTAAATAGCGTGTCAAACTGAACTCCCAGCAGGCGTCCCTTTGCCAGCAGTGCTCCTCTCTTCTTGATGGCATTCACAAAATGAGGTGGCTCATTGTTATGAGTGAACACCACCGCTTCGCCGCAGAGGGCGCCCACCTTGGTGCCGCCGATATAGAAGACATCGCAGTATTTCGCGATATCCGGCAGGGTGACGTCGGTATCCCGGCTCATCAGGCCATAGCCCAGTCTGGCTCCGTCCAGGAAAAGAGGGATCTCGTATCTCCGGCAGACCGCGGACAGTTTCATCAGCTCCGCCTTCGTATACAGCGTACCATATTCCGTCGGATGAGAAATGTATACCATCCCGGGAAATACCATATGCTCATGATTGTCATCCGCATAAAAATCCTCAATAAAGCCGGACAGTACACCGGCATCGATCTTGCCCTCTGTCTGGGGAATCGTCAGCACTTTGGATCCGGCGTGCTCGATGGCACCTGCTTCATGAGCCGCCACATGGCCCGTCTGGGCTGCCACAACGCCTTCAAAATCTCTCAGCATGGTGGATATCACTACCATGTTGGTCTGGGTGCCCCCCACGATAAATTCCACCTGCGCCTTGTCGCAGCCGCAGGCTTTGCGGATCTTTTCCCGGGCGCTCTCACAGAACCGGTCCGTGCCATAGCCGGTCACCGGCTCCAGATTCGTCTCCATCAGCCGCTCCAGGATGCGGGGATGAGCACCGGTCGTATAATCACTCTCAAAAGATAACATATTACCCTCCTGATTTTTTTATTACATGAAAATGTTGCTCTTCTTTACACATATGTCACCGGATTTCCGGTGCGGGGCAGCGGTCTGCGGTCCGGCAGTCCGCCCTCCCGGTCCGCATATCCCAGGGCCAGAGAGCCATAAACTCTCTCATCCTCCGTCAGTCCCAGCACCCGGAGGGCCGCCAGAATCTCCGGATCCTCATTCAGCCAGCGCAGCTGATTGATCCAGCAGCTTCCCAGATCCAGTCCGTTAGCCATCAGCATCATGTTCTCCAGGGCACAGGCGCAGTCCACCATGTTGTTGCCGTAGTTTTTCTGATTGGCTGTCACGATCAGTACCGGGGCGTGGTAATGGAATACATACCCGCCTCTTTTTGATGCCTGCACGGCACTGCGCAGAGACCGGTACATATCCGGGGGCTCTTCCATCTTCGCGAAGGCCTGTTCTGCCAGCTTTGCCAGCCGGTCCAGGACCTCCGGATTCCGGATCACAATAAAATGCGTTGTCTGATTGTTTCCCCCGCTGGGAGCATATCTCCCGGCTTCAATCACCTGTGTCAGTTTCTCATCCTCCACCGGCCTTGTCTGATACTTTCTCGTACTCCGCCGGCTTTTAATCCACTCCAGATAATCCATATTTTCTCTCCGTCCTGAAAAAGGAAGGACAGGTTACTGCCCTCCCCTTCCGTTTTCCAAAATCATTATAAACACTCAGCAGCTCAGAATTTTATGTTTTTAAAAGTGGCGACATGCATCTCATATCCTGGAGCCGTTACCGTCACTTTATCCCCTTCTTCTTCCCGGCTGAAAGGATAATATTCCTCATCACTGTCGTCCTCCGTACTTACCCACTTATAGGATTTCAGCATCCCATCTTTAAAATATCTTTCCGTAATTCTCTCGTGACCGCCCTCATAAGCAACACTGGTCTTTACTCTCGGATTTCCGTTCGGGTAGTACGTGGTCGTTGACTCGGCTCCCTCACCCACGGTGTGATATGTTGTCAGGCGTCCTTTGGAATCATAGGTCCATTCTTTTGAATAGAGATACTCGTCCGTGTGGGTTTCCTTACGGAGAATCCCCTTTTTGTAAATCTGTTTCACCTTAGTCTTCTCCGTAACCTTACCGGCCTTGGTCACAATACTTGTAAGATATCCTTTGGTATTGTATTGGTATGTCGTGGTATAGAGAGTCTTCTTCCCCTTTTTGGCAGTGATCTTATTCAGTTTTCCTTTGGTTTTCCCTTTTGTGTAATAGGTGTACGTCTTTGTATTATCCAGTTTATTGTTGTAATACAGGGACTCCTGGATGAGCTTCCCGGATTTATAGCTCCTTACAACTTCTTCAGTATAGAGCAACACATCGCCTTCATCATTCCAACTCGTAGTTTTCTGAC
>CAMOYN010000031.1 GCA_946630035.1 uncultured Lachnospiraceae bacterium | reverse complement strand
CCAGCATCAAAACCCGGGTAAAGAAAATGATCAGCAGAGAAACCACCAGATTTGTCAGCCAGTTACCTGTGAGGGTCACGGCCAGCAGTACTGCCCCCAGCACGAAGAGGATGCCGGAGGATATCTTCAGACTCCAGGTCAGAATCGCCGGCACATCCAGTTCGAAGTAAGCCGGGAACAGTTTATGCATCCCCATCCCCAGGAAAGTGGAACCCCACTGAAGAATCAGACTCCATACCAGCAGTGCGGCGGTAAAGCTGATATAGAGACAGCTTCTTGTCTGGGGGATGGAGTGATAGAAATCACAGGCATTCCGTCTGGAAAGGAAACGGAACAGATAGAGTGCCATCAGCGGTGTAAAGCAGCAGAACATCAGAACTGACAAGGGATTGACCTGCCAGAGGTCTGCCACCGTGCGGTAGGCTCCGGCCGGCCCGGATACCGCGGTTCCGATGGGTATCAGTATGGCCTGCAGGCAAAGAACCACTCCACTGATCAAAACGCCCGGCATCAGCTGACGAAAAGCATCCTGGAAGAGGTTTTTATCAAAGATTTTCTTTTTCATTTTACGTCTCCTCCGTCTCAAAATCGTAACCATTGACATCGAAGTGATACCCCAGGGCCTCCAGCTCATAGGTGAAGACTTCTTCCAAAGTCAGCGGGAGCACATCCAGAAGCAGCGGATTCATCGATTTAATCTTCTGTGTCACTTCGTTCTGATCTCCCCGCACAATCAACGTGGCCACCGACCCCCGTTTGCTGTAATGAAGGAATTCGATTCCCCGGAAGAATTCCTGTCCGTAAGGGATGGGAAAAGCCACCTGCAGCTTGAAGAGGGACGTCTTAAGATTCATGATATCACTCTCCAGAACCACTCCGCCCTGATGCAGCAGGGCCAGCTGGTCGCAGGTATCTTCCAGCTCCCTGAGAGAGTGAGAAGTAATGATGGCTGTCGCTTTGTTTTCCAGCACATCTTTTACGATCAGCGTCTTCACCAGGCCACGCATCACCGGGTCCAGGCCGTCAAAGGTCTCATCAAAAAACATATATTTCGGCCGGCAGGACAGAGCCAGTATGATGGCAGCCTGACGGCGCATCCCCTTGGAAAAGGCATTGGTCGACTGATCCGGATTCAGTTCAAAGGTCTTTGCCAGATATTCAAACCGTTTCCTGTCGAATCCCGGGTAAGCGGCCATATAAAGCTGCGCCATCCGGTTCATCGAGGCCCCGTCCATAAAAAACAGGTCATCCGGGACGTAGGATATCTTCTCTTTGATCGAAGGATTCTCGTATACCGGCTCACCGTCGATGGTGATGCTGCCGCCGTCCGGCCGGTAAATCCCCGTGACCAGACGCAGAAAGGTGGATTTTCCGGCGCCGTTGGATCCGACCATACCGTAGATACATCCTTCAGGAATCCTGCAGTGTATGTTATTCAGCGCTTTATATCCCTCAAATGTTTTCGTCAGATTTTCCGCCAGTATCATAGCGCTCTCCTTCCTCCCGGTAGGCCTGCTCCACGCAGTCTATCACCAGTTCCTTTTCTATGCCGGCCATGGCCAGTTCCTTTACTTCCGTCACAAAATGATCCATATGCTCCCTCTTTCTCGCGCCGATGTTCACAACCGCTTCGGGACTCACAAAACAGCCACGCCCGGGAACCGAATAGACGACGCCCCGCCGGTCCAGCTCCGAGTAGGCTTTCTGAACCGTGTTGGGATTCACTGCCAGCTGTACTGACAGACTTCTCACAGACTGCATCTGCTGATCCGGCTTCAGAATGCCTCTGAGAATAAATCGTTCCACCTGATCCACCAGCTGTTCATACAGCGGTTTCCGGCTCATGATATCAATCTGATACATTCCTGCTCCCTTCTGTTATTATTAACGCTCACTGTACTACTCGTCTTAGTACACTTACACTTTATCAGATAATGTCACGTACAACAAGGTGGAAACTACAGAAGAAATTATTAAGATTTTACTAACAGTTGGTTTTACTAACAGTTGATTTTTCATGTGCAGATAGATATAATATCACCTATGACAAACTTTGGAGGAATATCTATGAAATCCATACTTCAGTTGATCTCGGAGGAGCTGGCTCCCGCATTTACTGCCTGCGGATACGACCCTGAGCTGGCGAAGGCGTCTAACTCCAACCGTCCGGATCTGTGTGAATATCAGTGCAATGGCTCTATGGCTGCCGCGAAAAAATACCACAAAGCACCCATCATGATCGCGCAGGATGTGGTGGCTCAGGCGGCGAACAGCCCGCTGTTTGAAAAGATCGAAGCCGTTAATCCCGGTTTTATCAATATTACCCTGAAAAATGATTTCGTCTCCTGGTATCTGAATCAGCTGGCCGCGACGGGAACACTGGGCGCTTCCCGCTATGGAGAGGGAAAAACCGTCGTTCTGGATTACGGCGGGGCCAATGTAGCCAAACCCCTTCATGTAGGACATCTGAGAGCTGCCATCATCGGCGAGAGCCTGAAGCGTCTGTACCGGTATACCGGCCACACCGTCTACGGCGATGTCCATATGGGAGACTGGGGTCTGCAGATGGGACTGATCATCGAGGAGACCCGCAGCCGTCATCCGGAGCTTTGCTATTTTGATCCGGATTACACCGGCGAATATCCCGCCGAGGCTCCCTTTACCATCTCGGATCTGGAGGAGATCTACCCGGCCGCCAGCAAGAGATCCAAGGAGGACGAGGAATTTGCCAGAGCCGCTCACGACGCCACCGTCGCTCTGCAGCAGGGGAATCCGGGCTACCGTGCCCTCTTCCGGCATATTCTGGCGGTATCCGTGAAGGATCTGAAGAAAAACTATGGCAATCTGGATGTATCCTTTGATGTCTGGAAGGGGGAGAGCGATGCTCAGGCCTTCATTCCCGGGATGATCCAGACCCTGAAAGATCAGGGCATTCTGCATGAGAGCCAGGGAGCCATGGTGGTCGATGTGGACGAACCCACCGATACCAAAGAAGTTCCGCCCTGCATCATCCAGAAATCCGACGGTGCTTCCCTCTATGCGACCACCGATCTGGCAACACTGGTTCAGCGGGAGCAGGATTACCACCCGGATGAAGTTCTTTATGTCGTCGACAAACGGCAGGAACTGCATTTCACCCAGGTGTTCCGCACCGCCAGAAAAGCCGGCATCGTACGCCCCGAAACCAAACTGACCTTCCTCGGATTCGGCACCATGAACGGAAAAGACGGCAAACCCTTTAAGACCCGCGAAGGCGGAGTCATGCGTCTGGAACATCTGATCGCCGATATCGACGAAGCAGTATTCTCCCGGATTATGGAAAACCGTACCGTCGACGAAGAACAGGCACGGGAGATTGCCAAGACCGTAGGACTGGCTGCCTTAAAATACGGAGACCTCAGCAACCAGGCAACCAAGAACTATGTATTTGATGTAGACCGGTTCATCTCCTTCGAAGGAAATACCGGCCCCTATATCCTGTACACCATCGTACGTATCAAATCCATACTGAGAAAATATCTGGAGACAGCGGAAGCCCTTCCGAAGGAAGTCGCCCCCGCCGTGGATGCCTCCGAGAAGGTCCTCCAGCTGCTCCTCTCCAAAGCAGGAGAAACCATCACCGACAGCTGTGAGAACATTGCTCCCCACAGACTCTGCCAGTACATTTACGAAGTATCGGATGCTTTCAACAGCTTCTACCACGAACATATCATACTGGGTGAAACCGATGCCGCCCGCAAGGATGGCTGGATCGCCCTCCTGGAACTGACCAGAGATATTCTGGAGACCTGCATCGATCTGCTGGGCTTCTCCGCCCCGGACCAGATGTAACCCACCTCCGGAAACACCAGAAAACGCCAATGGAACGCCAATGGGGACAGGTCCCGGTGGCCGGAAAAATCCGCCACCGGAACCTGTCCCCATGGATGTTTTTCCCGCCACCGGAGCCTGTCCCCATTGGCGGCAAATTGTTTTTTAGTCTTCGGTCTGTACGGTCAGCCTGGGATTTTCTTCGGCGGCTTCGGATAAAACCCGCAGGAAGACATCGGCATAGCCGCCCAGGTGTTCCCGGAGTGCGTCCACATGAGTGACCTGCAGTGTGGTGTCACCGCAGACATCGGTCAGGCAGTCATACAGAGCATCCAGATTTCTTCCGTACCATTCCGGGAAAGAGAGTTCTTTCCCCAGCACCTCATGCAGTTCGTCTCTCGTATTTACATTCCTTCCATCGATCGTAATCCATTCCATCGTCGTGTCACTCCTCTCCGTACAACAGCTCAAAGGTCTCATAGTGATCGTCTGTGTAGTAGATCAGGCCATCGCTGGAATAGACAATTCTCTTGGCACCCCGGCTTTTCTTTCCCAGCGTATCAATGTCACACTCCCAGTACTGACGTCCCTTTTTCTCCGGAAGATTTCCTTCGTAATTGCCGAAACGGGATCCTCCGATGCAGCAGCCCGGGGCATAGGGCTCCAGCGAGCCTCCGCTCCAACCGAGGTTCTGGGCCTCTTTTTTGGTAATGAAATTGTCCGGCAGATGGCCGTACTGATAGAGATACAGTGCCACATCTTCTTTGGTGGTATAAGAACCATCCTCGGCAAGCTGCTCTTCTTCTATCTTATTTCCGCCCGCTGACCGGGTGTTTACGGCAGTGGAAGTGGCCTCCGCCACTGTTCCTGCCGGTGCGGTTGTGGCAGAAACCACCGGGCTTTCCTGCTTTCCTGCCGCCGTTGTGGCCGAAGCACCGCCGGCAGGAAGGGTCTGACAGCCGGTCAGCATCGTTATGGCCGCCAGGAATACTAACAAGCACCCCCATACTCTTCTTTTCATCCTGAATT
This sequence comes from uncultured Lachnospiraceae bacterium, assembly GCA_946630035.1. GTDB lineage: Bacteria > Bacillota > Clostridia > Lachnospirales > Lachnospiraceae > UBA3305. The sequence continues at coordinate 11,590 of CAMOYN010000031.1, read as the reverse complement.
CCTCCTGATTGTTTTTTAATGTCGGGGTCAAAGGGTATTCTGACCCTGGTATTTTTATAGTGTATATTGAGAATACAATCGGTAATAGGCACCTTTTTTCTGCATCAGTTCCTTATGGGTTCCCTGCTCTATGATCTTTCCGTCTTCCACCATCAGGATCACATCGGCCTGACGGATGGTGCTGAGACGATGGGCAATCACAAAGGAGGTTCTTCCTTTCAGCAGATATTCCGTTGCTTCCTGTATCTTCTTTTCCGTCACGGTGTCGATGGAGGAGGTAGCCTCATCCAGCACAAAGATCCGTGGATCCGCCAGAACCGCCCGGGCAAAGGAAATCAGCTGCTTCTCCCCGGTTGAGAGGAGATCCCCGCCTTCGCCCACCTGGCTGTCATATCCCTGATCCATGCGTTCCGGAATACTGTCAGCGGCCACCGCCTTCATCGCGGCCTGCATCTCCTCCCGCGTCGCATCCGGTTTTGCATAGCGCAGGTTTTCCGCAATGGTTCCGGAAAACAGGTGAGGCGTCTGGATCACATAGCCGATATTACTGTGAAGCCACAGCTGTGACCGCTCTCTGGCATCCCGGCCATCGATCAGAATCTGTCCGCCGGTCGGCTCAAAGAACCGGCAGAGCAGATTAACCAGGGTGGATTTTCCTGCTCCGGTTTCACCGACAATAGCGACATTCGTACCCTGGGGCACCTTCAGATTAAAGTGTTCAAAAATCATCTCGTCTCCATCCGGATAATGAAAACTCACATCCCGGAACTCTATATCGCCATAGAGTTCTTCCCAGTTTTCTTTCTTTGGATGAAACGAATCTCCGTACTTTTCCATGATCTCCGGCGGATCGGCCACCTGGGCGGCTGTCTCCATGAGACGGGTGAACCTCTCGATGTTTACCTGCACACTGACGAGGTCCGACAGAGCCCGTATGATCCACTGAATCGGTTCCATCATGTTGAGAGCATAGGACATGAATACGGAAAGCACGCCGATGGCCATGACGCCCTCCGCCGTGATCTTCCCTCCCTGCCATAACACCAGAGCCAGGGCACAGGAAGTGGAAAAGGATATCATCGACAGGAACAGGCCCCTGAAATGAGCCATACGCACCGAAGTAGACCGCATGTTCTCGGTCTCCGTCTCAAAGGTCTCCTGCATCTTTTTCTCAATCACCAGAGATTTTATGGTCCTGGCTCCGGTGATGCCTTCGTTGTAATTGCCGGTGATCCGGGAATTGATCTCCCGCACCTCCCGGCCCAGGCGCACCAGTTTTCTCTGAAAATATATGGCAGATAAGGTGACGACCGGAACCAGAAGGAGGACAAAGAGTGCCAGCCTGACATTTAATATCAGCATGACGACAATCACTCCGGCCAGGAAACTGAGATTCCACACTCCCTCCATCAGTCCCCAGGCCACCCAGCTGCCGATGCGTTCCGTATCGCTCATCACCCGGGCATGCACATATCCTACCGAATTCTGATTGAAATAGGAGAAGGAAAGTGTCTGCAGATGGTCGAAACTGGCCTGCTTCATATCTCTCCCCACATACATCTCGATCTGGCAGGTCTGATAGGCCGAGATGGAGTTAACCACCACCTGAAATACCACAACGGCCAGATATACCGCAATAAATACAGGAAGTCCCTCCAGGGTTCCCTTTTCCACAAAATGATCCAGGGAATAGCTGAAAAACATCGGAATAACAATATCGCAGGCACTTCCTGCCAGCCCCAGGAGAATCATACTGACCATGGTCCGGGAATAGGGAGCCAGATAGGGAATCAGTTTTCCCAGTCCGAACCAGGAAAGACTGACGTAATGATTTTTCTCTGCAGACTCATTCATACGGCTTCCCCTCCTTCCGGTTTCTGAATCTCATAAATATGCCGGTAAAGTCCGGGAACCGCCATCAGTTCCGCGTGGGTCCCCCGCTGTATGATCCTTCCCTGATCCATCACCAGAATCTGGTCCGCATCCATCAGTGTGGAAATCCGGTGGGATATCATAAGGACCGTGGCATCTTTTTCTACCTCTTTGAGGGCCCGGCGAATCTTCTCATCCGTCCTGGCATCGACCGCAGAGAGGGAATCATCAAACACCATGATCGGAGTCTTCTGCACCAGCATCCGGGCGATGGCAGCACGCTGTTTCTGGCCTCCGGACAAGGTAACTCCTCTCTCCCCCACCAGAGTATCATATCCACGGGAAAAGCTCATCACGCTTTCATCCAGAGCCGCGGTGTCGGCTGCCTGCCGGATCGCCGTCGCATCCGCCTCCGAAGCAATGGCGATGTTTTCCGCCAGTGTGCGGGAAAACAGGAATGGCTCCTGCAAAACGATGCCGATATGCTCCCGGAGCCAGGGAAGAGAAATATCCTGCAAAGGAATTCCGTCATACAGAATCTCTCCCTGGGTGAGGGGATAGAGCCCCGTCATCAGATAGGTCAGGGTTGATTTTCCGCTCCCGGTGGTCCCCAGAATCCCCACCGTACTTCCGCTCTTCATGGTAAAGGAAATATCTTTCAGAACTTCCTCTCCTTCCGTATAGGAAAAGCTGACATGGCGGAAGGTAATGTCTCCTTTCATCTCCGGCCGGGCTGTACCTTTCCAGCGTTCCGGTTCAGAGTTTAAGATATACAGCAGACGGTCCATCGATACCCCTGCCTTGCTCATATCCGACAGCATTCGCCCCAGCCGGCGGACCGGCCAGATCATCTGGCGATTGTAGGATATAAATGCTATAAATTCACCGGGCGTGAGATTTCCCCGGACGCAGAGAATGGCTCCGAACACAACGATCAGGAGAGTCTGTCCCTCTGTAATGAAATCGCCGGTGCCCCAGTACACGGCCAGAATCCGGCAGAGTTTCATCCAGGTATCCGTATAAAGATGATTCTGTTTCCGGAAACGTTCTCTCTCGTAGGCTTCCCGCCCGAAGGCTCGCACCACCCGGATACCGGTCAGGTTCTCCTGGGTCACCGTGGAAAGAACCCCTTCATTTTCATCGCACTGCAGAAACATATAGCCGATCTTCCGGTAGAACAGATAGGAATAGGCTATAATGATCGGGACAGAGAAAAACACGATCATGGATAGATTCATGCTGAGAGACGCCATGCAGGCCATGGAAAATACAATCAGCAGGACGATACGGATCACCTGAATCAGCTGCTCTGAAACAAATTCCCGGACAGTCTGCATATCGGAAGTACAACGTTGAATAATATCACCGGTTTTATTCTGCTGGTGCCAGGAAAAGGGAAGGCTCTCAATATGCTCGTAAAGACAGTCTCTTGCCGTTTTTACCATCCCTTCCGTTCCTTTTATGTTCCAGTAGGTATTCAGATAACGAAATACGGCCCCTATGCCTGCCACCGCAAGGATCATCACTGCGGCCAGCCAAAGATGGGATCTCACGAAAGAAGGTCCACCCATCCGGGCCAGTGCATCCTGTATGGGCCGGGCGAGACTCCCGGGGCCTCCCTCCAGGCAGTAATCTACCACAATACGGATAATCTGAGGAATGATCATATCCATCGCGGCCACGATTCCCGCTGACAGAATACTTCCTGCAAAATATCTCTTACTACCCTTGAGAAAAAGCAGAAGCATGGAGCGTTTATTCAGTTTTTTCTCAGATCCTTTTGTCACAGAACCAACCTCCGTAATGTGAATGGCCTCTAAAAGTAAAACAGACTACCGCAGATATTCTGGATAGTCTGTTTAACGGTTATGCTTATTCTCACAAAAAACATCGGGAATGTCAATGTTTTTACAGATATTTTTCCACTTCCGCCTTTACCTTTTTCATATCGCGGGTCGGCTCGAAACGGGCCACAATATTTCCCTCCCGGTCAATCAGGAATTTGGTAAAGTTCCATTTGATATTGCCGTTTTTCTTATAATCCTTATCCATCTTCTTTGCCACCCCGGACATCACCAGTCCCATGGCTCCGTCAAAGCCCTCAAACCGGGTGGAGGAAGTAAGCCACTTATACAGCGGGATGGCATTCTCACCATTGACATCAATCTTCGTAAACTGGGGGAAGGTGATGCCGAACCGGCCGGAGCAGAAAGTGTGAATCTCTTCATCGCTGCCCGGAGCCTGCTCACCGAACTGGTTGCAGGGGAAATCCAGAATCTCCAGCCCGTCTTTTTCATGCTCATCATAGAGATCCTGCAGATCGCTGTACTGAGGAGTAAAACCGCAGCCCGTTGCTGTATTGACAATCAGGAGCACCTTTCCCTTGTAGTCCGCCAGAGATACTTCCGAACCATCCTGAGCCGTTACAGTAAAATCATATACATTCATAATGTGCCTTCCTTTCGCCGCATATAAATTGCGCACAATCTATTTGCTGTTATTATACACTAACTCCACCAATTTGTCAAGCAGCAGTTATTCTCCCTTTAAAAAAGCATCCCGTCTGAGGGCGATGCGCGATCGGATCTTCCAACAAAAAAACTGCCATGGTCCGCAGAACCATGGCAGCTGACTTCGTCTATTATTTGATGACACGGCGGATCGTCAGAATCTGACGGTATGCGCCATTCTTGGATACTTTAATACCACCTCGAGGGTAGGAGGCACTGTTACTGGCATGAACGATCTTCCCGCCGCCGATATACATGGAAACATGACCGTTATAACAGATAATGTCTCCCGGCAGGGCATCCTCCAGATTCGTACCCACATTGACACCATAACGGCGCATCGCGGCCGAAGTTCTCGGAAGATGATAGCCAAAGTAACGGTATACGCTCTGAATAAACCCGGAACAGTCGGTTCCGTGGGTCAGGCTGGTTCCGCCCCAAACGTAAGGGTTACCTACGAACTGAAGTGCAAAGGCCACGACAGACTCCCGAAGTCCGGTACCGGCTTTAATTACGGACAGAACCGTATAGTAGAAGGCACGGTTTTTCTCCGGCTCCATCACTTCGGTGGCCAGACTCATATCGTATTCACCCATAGCCTCTACCTTCTGGTTCACCAGGTCACCGGTATCCAGAGCATCTTTCCGTACAAAGCCACGGACATTGCCTGACTCAACGTACAGCATCGTCTCGGAAGAAACCAGAATATAAGCCAGATCCCCCGGTTTCAGGATACCCACCGTATGGAGGTTCTCCCGCTCCGGATCTTTTTCTGCCTGTCCTTCCTTCGCCAGAATATCCAGATCTACCCAGCTCTCACTGTCATAGACGTGCACCTCTTCCAATGCGATGGAATACAGCTTCGGTGCCGATACTTCCATGGTAGTCATGCGAGAGTAGGCAAAGGCAGGGTTATCCATATGATCCAGCAATTCCAGCACACGACCAAAGGGACTCTTTACATCCTGCCCGATATGCTCCCGGGACCAGGATACAATCCTCTGATAGAATTTCTTTGCTTTATTGCCTTCGGTCAGGTCAGATTTTTTGACAAAACCCCGGACGTAGCCGGCTTCAATATAAGCCCATCCCTCGCCATCTTCGATCAGGTAGGCCAGAGCATCGCCTCTGGCTTCACCCACCAGAAGGGATTCCTCTGTTTTGTCCGCACGAATAGCAGCCCCGTTTTTCAGAATAACCGGAGTCTTATCGATCTTAATGAAACGATATTCTGTTGGAATTACAACATCCAGTATCTCATAGGAACCTTCAAAAATAGGCTCCGATATCTCTAATTCATCCTCTTCGGCGTTGTAGGTTTCGGTTTCTCCTTCTTCTCCCTCCATCTCAGCCGTCTCGGTTTCCAGCGGATCTTCCGGATTGATATGATCCTCCCCGGATCCTCCGGATTCGGTTTCTCTCTCCATATCGTCTTCTTTGGAAGTTTCACCGGATTCCTCGTTCAGCTCAGACTCCTTCTGTATCTCACGTTCTTTTTCTTTTTCGCGTTCCCGTTCCCGTTCCCGCTCTTCTTCCTCGCTGTCTTCCGATCCTTCCGGTTCGGAAGGAGTCTCCTCCTCTACGGAAGATTCTCTCTGCTCCGGAGTCTCCGATTCTCTGGTCTCCGGTTCCGCCGATTCGGTCGCGCCGGTCTCTGATTCGGTGGTTTCATGCTCGGGTTCTCTGGTAACAGGCTCCTCAGACGGGGTTCCGGTCTCCGGTTCCGACGATTCGCTCTGAGGATCCTTCGTCTCTGGCTCAGAAGGACTGCTTCCCTCTTCCCGGCTTTCCGCCTCATGAGACTCCTCTTTATCGGATGAGGATGATTCCTGCCTGGGTTCTGGCGTTCCGGGGGCTTCCGACTCTTTCCCGGGAGATTCTGTCTGAGGCTCTGCCGACTCTTTCTTTGTCTGCTTTAACTCAGAACTTCCCTCTCCATCATCGGATGGATTCGCCTTTTTGCTGATAAACGTATTGCGCTCCGAAAAAGCGGTATAGCCGGTATCCTGTCCGGCCTCCACATAATAGGGGGTGCTCAGTGCTATCACCAACGACAGAATAATAACCCAGGAACGAACCTTTTTATTGTTATTATTCAATATAATACTCCTTTAAGGCACTTTAACATACGATCTGTATCAATCAAGTCCGAATACTTTCTAAGAATAGCACTGAAAAAAACACTTGTCAACCGTCCTGCCTCGCCTAATATTAAGTTTATATTACAAATTGTTTGTAATTTTAATACATTTCGAGCGTTTGAATAGAGCCATTCCACTGATTCTTGCACATTTTTATTCAAATTTTGGCACATTTCCCACCGGCAGAATACCATACTCCCTATTTTATAATAATTTTACGGTTTTATTTTTTTGAGGTTTTTTCCTCCATTTTTTCCGGAAACCGGTCCGGAGGGGACGAATGCAGACACAGTCTCTACATCATCACAGAAAGGAAACATATCAAAAGGATAAAAACCCTCTGATTTATATCCAAGCTGCCGCAGAATGGACGCATCCCTGGCCAGGGTTTCGGGATTGCAGGAAATATAAATGATCTTCTTCGGATTCATATTTACAGCGGCCTTCAGAAAGCCGGGGCTGCTGCCGGCTCTGGGAGGATCCATCAATATGACATCTGCTTTCTCCCCGTGGGAAGCCATCTGAATCAGATATTTCTCTGCATCTGCCTGAATGAACCGGATGTTTTTACATTTTCCGGCTCTGGCATTTACCAGGGCATCTTTTACCGCCGCCGGGTTAAGCTCCACTCCGATCACTTCTCCGGCCTGAGGGGAAGCTATAATTCCGATGGTTCCGGTTCCGCAGTAGGCATCGATGACCCGTTCTTTTCCCGTCAGGCCAGCCAGTGCAAGTGCCTGACGGTATACTTTTTCCGCCTGTTCCGGGTTTACCTGATAGAAGGATCTGGGCGAAATCCGGAAACGGAATCCACACAGTTCATCCTCAATATAACCCGGCCCGTAGATGACCTGTTCCTTATCTCCCAGAACCATACTGGTATGACGGTGATTGACATTGATAACGATCGAACGGATCTCCGGATGTTTTTTCCTTAATTCTTCCACAAAATGTCTCTTGGAAGGAAAAACCGGAGAGGAAAGAACCAGTACAACCAGTACTTCTCCCGTGGAATAAGCGGTACGAATCAGCACATGCCGGAGCAGACCGGTACCAGTATCTTCATTATATAATAGGATACGAAAAGATTGTATGAGACGACAGATATCGTTTAAAATAACGGCTGCCGTTTCATTCTCGATCCGGCAGTTATCCACCGGCACGACTCTGTGACTGTTTTCTTCATATTTACCGGATACAATTTCCCCGTTTTTCAGTTTCCGGAAGGACGCATGTATTTTATTCCGGTAATGCAGGGGGTTCTCCATGCCGGTGGTCGGATGAACCACTCCCAGTTTTCCACACAGAGCCCGGACGGTCTTTTCCTTTTTCTTCCGCTGTTCCTCATAGGGAATCCCCTGATACTGACACCCGCCACATTTTTTTGCCACCGGGCATATCGCAGATTCTTTCGTGTTGTTCATATCATATTCCTTCATAATCAAATGCCGGGATAAAGCTTTCTCTGGCCGTTCCGCCTTCCTGTATAAATCCGTTCTCCACTCCCAGACGAAGGGCAAAGGAAACGACACGGTCATATTCTTTCTCGTCGATCTCCCGTGCCAGTTCCGGATATTTCTCACCGATTCCCGCCATCGGTGTATATTGCCGCATCAGACTGAGGTAGATCCGGTCTCCATAGGTCTCATGGAGATACCGGATAATCTTTTTGCTGTCTTTTCCACATCCGGGAAGCAGCAGATGCCGTACGATCACACCTCGTCTCATTCTTCCTCTCTCATCAAAGGAGGGCGTTCCTGTCTGACGTACCATCTCAGCAAGGGACACCTTTGCCCATTCGGGATAATCTGCACAGCGGGAATAACGCAGGGCAAGGGCGGGATCCATATATTTGAAGTCCGGCAGATAGATGTCGATGAGTCCTTCCATGGCTTTCAGAACTTCCGGATCTTCATAGCCACCGGAATTATAGAGCACCGGGATGACCAGCCCTTCCTCTTTTGCCCGGACCAGGGCTTCATATACAGAAGGAAGAAAATGTGTCGCCGTGACAAGGTTGATATTGTTAGCCCCTTTTTCCTGCAGTTCCAGAAAGATTTCCGAAAGTCTCCCTGGATCAATCACCTTTCCCGCTCCGCCGTGGGAAATGGATCCATTCTGACAGTACACACATCCCAGCGAACATCCCGAAAAGAAAACCGTTCCGGAGCCTTCCTCTCCGGAAATGCAGGGCTCCTCCCACATATGAAGGGCCGCCCTGGCCGCAGTGATCTGATCCCCGGCACCGCAGACGCCTTTTTCTCCCTGTGCACGATTCACCCCACATTTTCGCGGGCATAGACGACATTTTTCGTATGACAACAGCAAATTGGTCATTGACATCCTTTCAAATTCTTCATACAATATGTATGATATAAACCACAGGAAAGGAAGTTCCTCTATGAAACTTAGTGCCAGTCTGCTAGCAGAAGAACTTCAGAAATATTATTCTCTCCATGCCGGATCTTTTCTGTCCCTTCAGCCGGATCTGGAGCATCTCCTCTTTCAGACAGATCAGACCGTCTGGGAAGAATATACCATTTATATTGTTACAAAACCACTGTCGGCGGAGGCGGAAATTCCTTCCACCTGTATGCTTATTTTTACCGAGGAGGCTTCTGCCCATCTGGCAGAATGCCCGGAGAATGCCTGCAGCCTGTCAGACTCCTCCATCCCGGGCATCGAAGTGTTCAATACTTTGATGCATATATTCGCCCATTATTCCCAGTGGATGCGTCATCTGACGGAACTCCGACTGTCCGACAGTTCGATCCAGTCTCTGCTGGAAGCAAGTTATCCGATATTCCACAATCCCATCATGGTCATGGGCATGGATTTTACTATCATCGCCAAAGTATTCCCGGATTCTACTCCTTTTCAGGATACGGTTTACGGAAGTACCGAGAGTACCTATCTCTATATCACGGCGGTGAAGCAGGATCCGCTGTTCCATGAAGTACGTGAGAAGAACGGCTATTTTCAGTATTCTGACCATGTAAGCGGAGTAAATACCCTCTGTGTCAACATCAAGAAATTTGATGTGACTTCTTATCGGCTGATACTGATGGATTATGAACAGCCTCTGAATGAAAACCAGGGCTTCCTTCTGGAATATCTGGCGGAACTGATCGAGCACGCGCTGCTTCATAATACGATCCGTCAGAGCAGCCGGGATACCTCTCTGCATTCCGTTTTTCTTCACATATTGTCGGACCGCACCGCAGATTTTGTGACGATCAGTCAGAAACTGGACTCCCTCGGATGGTATTCAAGAAATGAATTTTTCTGTATTGTCCTGCAGATTTCCTACCTGGATCAGCAGAATCTGACATCCAATGCGATCTGTACCTATGTACAGAGCATTCTTGAGAGCTCCTGTGCCCTTCCTTATAAAGACGGCATTGTTATCTATATCAATATGACAAGAGGACGTCTTACCATAGACACGGTTACGGAAAAGCTGAATTATTTCATTAAAAACAGCTATCTCAAAGCCGGCTACAGCCGTGTCATGAGCGGACATATGAATCTGCGCCGCCAGTATATACAGGCCACACTGGCGCTGGAAGTGGGAGGCAGAAAACATCCCTTCCAGTGGATTCATCAGTTCAATGATATCGCGTTCTATTATATCCTTGAGCAGTCCACCCACAAATTACCCGGCTATATGCTCAGTCATGAAAAACTGCTGAAACTTCAGGCGATCGATGAAGCCAGCAAGACGGAATATATGAAGACCCTCCGGGTCTATCTCGACAATCACCTGAATGCCGTGCAGAGTGCCCGGATCCTGTACATACACCGCAGTACCTTCCTTTACCGGCTGGAAAAGATCAAGTCCGTCCTGGAGACAAATTTTGAAGATCCGGATGAACTTCTCTACCTGATGCTTTCCTTCCGTTTCATTGATATGGAAACGGAAGAACTGGAGCCGGAGGAAGACGCAGAATAAAAATCCATTATCATTATGTAAGAGTAAGGAACAGCCTCAGGACTGTTCCTTATCTTTATGTTTAATATACAGGAAAATACCACTGATGACAATCACACCGCCGGCCAGCTGATTCCATGTCGGGATTTCCCGGAAGTAGAGCAGAGCCCACAGAGCCGCAAACACCGGCTGGAACACCTTGATCATCGCCACCAGGGTAGGACTCAGATACTTCAGGGACCAGTTAAAGATACTGTGACCCAGAAGACTGTTAAAGATCGCCATCAGTCCGCCCAGCAGAATGTTAATCCATCCATAGCCAAAATAATGATAGCCGGACAGAGGGATCAGGAGATTGAGCACCAGGGCAGCCGTGCCGTATACGACAAAAGTATATACGGTGTTGGAGCAGTAGGCCCGGACTTTGGTACCGATGGTGGAGTAGGCGGCAATCATGGAGGCACAGACGATGCCGTAGATATTTCCCATCATGGTGCCGCCTGCGGTGAATCCGCCTCTGGTATAGGCCACCAGTACACCTCCGGCCAGAGCCACGGCGATTCCCATCCGGCTCATGGGACCATATTTTTCTTTTCCCAGGGCCATCATAAACAGAGCCACAAACAGCACTTCCAGTCCTGCCAGGACATTCGCTGCCGCCACGGTCGTATTATGGACGGCAAGAAAATAGGTCAGGAAATGAACGGCAAGAAAAGATCCGGAAAGGAAGCACCAGCCCCAGGTCTTACGGGACATATGAAGCAGTTCTTCCCGGTACCCCTGGTTGAGCAGAACCATCGGCGCCAGCATCAGTGTGACCAGGGTTTTCCGATAAGCCGCCAGCACCAGGGAAGGTGCTGTACTGTAGCGAACAAACAAAGCAGAGGTAGAGCAGCAGAAAATTCCCAGCCAGACAATGGCCGTAGCCCGCCGGATCATAGGGTTATTATTCTTTTGGTTTTGAACATCCGACATATCAGCCTCTATTTTATCTTTAATCAGAAAAAAAGACCACTCATCCGTGGCCTTCCAACAATCACCTTTTAAAACTTCATACGGAAAATACTCCGACAAACAAACCTCTTATGAGGCCAAGACCCTCGATCGATTAGTAACAGTCAGCTCCATGCATTACT
>CAMOYN010000030.1 GCA_946630035.1 uncultured Lachnospiraceae bacterium | reverse complement strand
ATTTGCTTTCATGTTTCAGAATCGCTTCCTTTCCTTTTCTTTTTTTCTTTTTCCGCCGGCCTGCCGCCCCGCCTCCATGGCCTGGCAAAAGAAAAAGAAGGAACGCAACCCCCAAAACCGCCCCCGGGATTTTCCCCCGGCCCCCCGGGGGGAGGGGGGATATTCAAAGACATGAAACCGGCCCCCTCCCCTCCTCCCCGGAAAATACCCCGGCGCGGCCCGGCCCCGGAGGAGGGAAAGGGGCGGCGGGGCGGCGCCTCCGCCCCCCGGCGCCCGGTCTCTCCCCCCGGGCGCCTCCCCGCCTCAACCCCATAAACCGCCTCCCCCCACCCCTCCCCTCCCATTCTGATCATCTCCCCCGGGGGTAGACATAAAAAAAGAATCAACCACCCGATTTTTATAGTTAGACTAAGTGTCTTTATTGATATTTTTGTAACATAACGGTTCGCCTCCATTAATTTTATGTATAAATATCGAATTTTGTATTTATTCATGATATTAATCTTATGCAATTTATCATAATACTATTTTCAGTACTCCGTTATTTCAGCAATTTCCTCAGGAATCAAACTGAAGGGTTATGACGGTATTTTCTCCTATAAGGGAGTGCTTTCCTGATTTTTTATCCGTTATCTTCTTATCGTTTCTTTGTTTCTTTTCTTTGCAACATCTATTTGTATCTTTTCTTTGTAACTTGCCTTTCTTCCCCTGTTCTGCTATAATTTACGTGTGCACAGTTCGTATGTACATCTGAAAGGGGGGCTTCTCTATGACCACTACAAAGGTTTTTCAGAATGGGAACAGTCAGGCTTTGAGAATTCCGGTCGAGATGCGGACGGATGAGAAGGAGTATTTTATTCAGAAAATCGGAGATGTGTTTATTGCTTATCCGGCCAGTGATCCCTGGGCTCCGGTACGGCAGACCATGGGGTCTTTCCCGGATAATTTTATGGAGAACCGGGCACAGCCTTCCTGGAGTGACATGCCAGTGCGGGAGGAAATGTGATGTACCTTCTGGATACCAACATCTGCATTTATCTTATGAAGAATTCCTATCCGCATCTAAGTCAGAAACTGTTGTCCTTTAATCCCTCGGAGATTGCAATCTCTTCTATTACTCTCTACGAACTGGAATATGGTGCGGCGAAAAGTCACTGGGGACAGAAAACGAGGGATCGAATGCATATGTTTCTTTCGCCTTTTACTATACTGCCCTTCGACAGCACGGATGCGATCGCTGCCGGGAAAATCCGTGGATATCTGGAGATGACCGGTAAGATCATCGGTCCCTATGATCTATTGATCGCGGCGCAGGGGCTTGCGAGAGATCTGACTGTTGTTACTCACAACACAAATGAATTCCAACGAGTTCCCGGGCTCTTGATAGAGGACTGGATCCTGTAATAAACACGACCATTCTCTTCCTTATTATATAGGTCCTTATTTCGACTATTTTTCTATTGTTACTGACGAGACATAATTATCGCCACAATAACAATACTCCCTTCACGAGACTCCATGGTTTTCCACGGCTTCTCGTAAAGGGAGTATTTATGTTTATTGCGGAGTTCATTTGTTTGCTTTAAAATGCTCTTTTTCTTTCCCCCATCCTGCGGCAGCCTCAGATCGGCTGCCACAGGAATCTCTGAAAAGAAAAGGATAAATGGAAACTCACCAATTATTTCACAGTAACTGTGATGGTCTTCTTCGCAGCGTTGTAACTCTTGCTGGTTGCGAAGTTAATGGTGATGGTGTACTTGCCAGCTGTGGTTCCCTTCTTAGCAGTTACCTGATAGGTTCCTACTGCTACTTTCTTGAAGGTGATCTTCTTGCTGCTGGTCTTGTAGCTCAGTTTACCATGGGCATTAGTAATCGTGGTGATGAAGGAGGCAGCCTTCTTCTTCAGAGTACTAGCCTTGAAGGTCTTCTTGGTCTTGGACATCTTGATGTTCTGGTTAGCCTTGGTGATTGTGATCTTACCCTTGGCAGTTCCGGTGTAGTTACCGATACCAGCGATCTTGATGGTATGAGAACCAACGGTTCTGAAGTTGTTCTTACGAGCATTGGTCAGAACGAAATCGGTGTTCTCTTCCAGCTGTTTTCCGTTCAGGGTTACAGTGAAAGGAACGTTGAAGTACTCACCACGGAAGGTAGCGGTACCGGTGATGACAGCTTCCTTCAAGCTGATCTTCTTGACTTCGGGCTCAACCGGAGCAGGCTCCTCGGTAGGCTCCTCGTCCTTCTTCAGCTTCGGAATAGTCTCATACCACTGATCATCTACGTCGCCGCAGACTTTGCAGGTACGACGGAATGCAGCCTTACCTTCTTTTTCGGTAGTAGCTTCTTCCAGAACCGTGTAGGTGTATTTGCCCCATTTATGACCAACATATACATAATCATCATTATAATTATATGCCTGTGTGTCAGTCATCTTCTGAATGGTTTCAGCTTTAGGTGCATTTGCTTTAGCAGTCTTAGGAGTTACTGCAGAGACAATATCCGCTGCAACATCCTTGCTTACAGTTGCAACAAAGGTTCTCTGACCCAGATGGCAGGAATCCGCTTTAACAGCTTTATCTTCATCTTCTTTAACAGTCAGATCGTAAGACATTTTCAGTTTTGCGATCTCTTCTTTGGTCAGATCGGAGTCGGTAGGAGCAACTTCCATCCAAGCTTTGGGAGTCCGGGAAATGGAGTAATCTCTGGCGTTTCCAACGAAGGAATCATCATCGCTCCATACAATCTTGTATTCCCAAGTATACTCGTTGGGATTGGTGGCTTTAGTTGTAACGGTCGTACGGCTCAGTTCTTCGCCGCCCCACTTACAATAAACTACGGAATCATAAGAACCAGCACGATGAGCCGTTGCTTTTACCTCGTTCTCTACAACGGGAGCCTTTCCTTCATGCTCTTTCTTGGGGGAATCTACGCTCTTACGGCTCATTTCAGCACCGCAGATTGCGCAAACAGTTACTTCATCTCTCTTGCCCTCTTTCTGGCAGGTAGCGGTATCGTTCTCATACTTCTTCTCGGTAGCCGGAGTATGAACAGTGGATTTAGCTACGGTAACCTTAGTACGGCTGACTTCTTTACCGCAGACTTCGCATTTAACAACGGCTTCGTAGGAACCTTCCTTGGCGCAGGACTTGTTGGTAGCAACGATGTTGCCATCCTTATCATAGGAAATCTCAACGTTCTCAGAGGGTTTCTCAGCAACCGGTTTGCCATTGGTATGGCCAGCCTTGATAGTGATCGGATCACTTTCTTTCAGAACCTTGCCGCTGGCATCCTTGGTAACCATCTTGTATTTACCATCTTTGGTGCAGTCTTTCAGAGTGACTTTGTCGCCATTGATAACAACATTGTCTTTCTCAGAGCCATCGATGTATTCAGGAACGGTTTCGCCTTCGGAAGTACTTCCAGTAGTAGGTTCAACTCTCTTTTCTGTCTCTACAGGGTTCACGCCGGAATGAGCATCCTTGTTTTCACAAGTCTTAACCTCGATGTATTTACCCTCTTTCGTCTTGTCAACCAGAGTGACATTGCCGTCAGCATCTACGGTTACGTTGTCCAGGTCTTTGTAAGTAATGGTATATTTGTGGCCCAAAGCATCGGTAGCTTTTTCTTCGCCCTGTACTGTGTCACCGCAAACGGAGCAGACCTTATCTTCTCTTACAGTACCACCTTCTTCACAGGTAGCAGCCTTAATGACTTTAACTTCTTTCTCATACTTGTGCTCAGCCGTCGGTGCAATCGTGAAAGCCTCACTGTCATAGGTGGCTCCATCCACTTTCAGGGTATAGATCTTCTCACCTTCTACGCAGGGGAATTCCTGCTTCTCGCTCTTAACAGTGGCCTTTTCGGTTGTAGTGTAGGACTCAGCCCCCTCATCCTCGGAGGACCAGGTAATGGTAGCTGTTCCATCATCTTTGAAGACTACGCTGGAGACTTCATATTTATGTCCGTCTTTTTCAACCGCAGCTTCTGTCTTACCGGCAACAGCAGTTACTCCCATCGCCAGAACTAATGCAGCCAGCGACAGCATCTTTTTGTAATTTGCTTTCATGTTTCAGAATCGCTTCCTTTCCTTTTCTTTTTTTCTTTTTCCGCCGGCCTGCCGCCCCGCCTCCATGGCCTGGCAAAAGAAAAAGAAGGAACGCAACCCCCAAAACCGCCCCCGGGATTTTCCCCCGGCCCCCCGGGGGGAGGGGGGATATTCAAAGACATGAAACCGGCCCCCTCCCCTCCTCCCCGGAAAATACCCCGGCGCGGCCCGGCCCCGGAGGAGGGAAAGGGGCGGCGGGGCGGCGCCTCCGCCCCCCGGCGCCCGGTCTCTCCCCCCGGGCGCCTCCCCGCCTCAACCCCATAAACCGCCTCCCCCCACCCCTCCCCTCCCATTCTGATCATCTCCCCCGGAGGTAGACACCCCCTCGCCCGAAAACAGACATCTGATATCATTATATAAAGCTGACATTAACGCAATATATTAAACATTAATCATTTTTATATTTAGTCATCTTTATTCCATCACATTTAATTATACGCTATTTAAATGTATGTTCTTCACTTTCAAATAATTTCACAATGTAGAACGGCTTAAACATTAGTAAAATCAGAGGAAATCTTGCAATTCTTCATGATATCATGTAGACTAAATTATAATGTAGCGCATTTTTAATGCCTCATCTGAAAGGTGGTGATTTTCCTTGAAATCATTTAAAACTACCGGAGCCTGCACACCGGATAAGAACTATATGGTAGATCTGACCGATCGAATCATTCATATCAAACATATGGTGGATGCCGGCCAATATTTTACGATTAATCGGGCACAACAATATGGAAAAACCACCACACTCGCCGCCCTTGCGAACTATCTGAAAGATGACTATATTGTTTTAAGTTTAGATTTTCAGGGATTGGATGAAGGAGCTTATCGGGACGGCGGTACATTTAAACAATCTCTCGCCCAGATGATTCTGGATGAATATGAATTTAACGGTGTCAAGATACCCTCTGATTACTTTTCTGACTTTAAATCAATTTGCCAAACTCATACCTGCGCTCTTCGCATGGCAGATATCTTCCGCATTTTTAAGCGTTGGTGACGGGAGTCGGATAAACCCATTTTGCTAATCATCGATGAAATCGATACTGCTACTAATAATCCGGTTTTTCTAGATTTTCTTGCACAACTTCGAAATGGCTATATCGGAAGAGACACAAAAGGAACCCCCTCTTTCCAATCAGTTATCCTGGCTGGAGTAACAGATATAAAGAATCTCAAGAGAAAACTCCGCCCGGACGAAACTCATAAATTTAACAGTCCTTGGAACATCGCTGCCGATTTTACCCTTGACATGAGTTTATCCGTCAACGGAATCAAGGGTATGCTCTCTTCCTATGAGAACGACCATCATACCGTAATGGATGTAGAAGCGGTGGCCAAAGAAATCTATGCTTTCACGAATGGATACCCCTTTCTTGTCAGCCGGATTTGTCAGCTTATTGACACCCTCCTCTGGGATCCTTTGGATCCCAAAAAGAAAAATGCCTGGTCCATACCCGGAGTCAGCGAAGCCGTCCGTCGCATTCTGATGGCAAAAAATACTTTGTTTGATTCTCTTATGGGTAAAGTACAGGATAACGAAGAACTCCGCAGCATTCTGAAACGAATTCTTTTTGCCGGAGATTCTGTCTCCTATAACCCGGATTCCATCTCCATTTCCGATGCTGAAATGTACGGTCTCGTTCGTAATGATCATGGAAAGGTAGTAATAGCCAATCGAATTTTTGAGACAAGATTATATAATTTCTTTCTCAGCGCCCGGGAACTGCAGGAATTCGCAATATAATAATACTCCCTTCACGAGAAGCCGTGGAAAGCCCACTCTTTCTCGTAAAGGGAGTATTTATCATTCCGCTTTCTTACCAGTGCCGATTATTCGTTATTATTCCGCTTTACCATAGCGGTCTTTTTGTAAAAAGAGATTCCGTAGGACAGTACCTGTCTGTACCCCTCCAGGTCCTTTGCGTACTCCTTGTCCCGGATCTGGCGAAGGGCTTCTTCGCAGTCTTTCTCCATATCTTCTTTTCTATCGGATTTTTTTGCTTCCAGGATCAGGGCTCTGCGATTCTTTTTATCCCGGAGATCGATATCCGGTCTCCCCAGGTCTCGTTCCTCATTCGACCGGACGATATAGCCGCCCCGCCCCATAAAAATACCGGTGAGAAATGCATGATAATAGTCCTCGTGGTAATCCATGTAGCTGATGGTGTGCCAAAGAAGATCGGAAAGGATCTCCGACGCCTTCGCCTCATCGCCATTCCAGAGAGCCTCCATCAGTTCTGCAATTTGAGATGTATCCGTCGTCTGCCTGAAATGATCCACCACGGCGGTCTGAAAAATACCTGCGATCTCCCGGTTGGGGATTCTTAAAGCGAGCTGCCGATGCTCCGCATCTGGAAATACCTCCGCTTCTTTCCGTGCTTTCGTTACATATCCGGTCATCAGCAGAACGCTCCAGAGATTTGCCTCAGACTCGTATGCCTGGTCATAGGTAAGTGCATCCGTCACAGACTCCCAGATATTCTCTCCGTTCAGCAAAGCCTCAAATTTATCGGAAATATCGGTTCCCTCAAGATCGAAAAAAGCCCGGATAGCGTCATGGCCACTGGTATTTTCCCAATAGTTCTTAGGTAAAGCATTTGCTCTCTTCAGGAGAGCCGAAACATAATTTACAACATCCCATGGGCAGTAGACCTCGGAATTTCCGAAAATGTATCCGTCATACCAGTCGCGAATCATGTCCGATTTGCCTTCGAACCCGAAAGCCTGAAGCATCTCTTTCACTTCCTGCGCACTGAAACCAAAATACTCCGCAAAATCTTCGTCCAGGACCGAGTAGGAAGCGAAGTTATTCACTTCCGTAAATATACTTTCTTTGGGAATTCGAAGGCATCCGGTAATGACCGCAAATTTCAGATAATCATTCGTTTTCAATGTTACGCTCATGATTCCCCGGATCACATCCAGCATCTCACGGTAGTATCCATTGCTATATGCCTTTGCCAGAGGCACATCGTATTCATCGATCAGCAGAATCACCTTTTTCCCATACACCGCATGCATCATCCGCATAAGTGTTTTCAGGAAATTCTGGACCTCTTCCACATCCTCCGTCTTAGCCTGCATTTTCAGGAATATTTCCCGGTCAAATGGGTTCACTTCTTTCCTGTCCCCGAGCCATTCCAGCTTTTTGCACAGATCCGCAATCACCGCTTTTAATTTTTTAAATGCGATATCAAAATTCAGACCTTCCACATCTTTCAGAGACAGAAATATCACCGGGTATTGGTTCATGTATTCCCGGCAGAAATCCGGATGATTCATAATCTTCAGACCATTAAAAATATCCTGGTTTTCTTTTCTGGAAACATCGAAAAAGCTCTCCATCATGCTCATGGTGAGCGTCTTACCAAACCGGCACGGACGGGTAAACAGAGTGACCGTATTGTTTGAGTTTTGAACCAGATCGTACAGCAGTTCCGTTTTATCCACATAGTAACTGTCAGCCTTGCGAAGAGCCGTAAAATCCTCGCTTCCTACAGCAATCCGTTTTGCCATCTCTGTCCCCTCCTTTCCTGCTGCATTCGTTCTGAAAGTCTCAGTTGAAAATATTTTACTTTTCTGCAGCATCTGATAATTTATTTAACTGTCTTCAGTATATATCAAAGAAATTCCAAAAACAAGCGGCAGTCTCCTACGTGCGCATCCCGCGAAGCGTATTTCTAAATGGATTCAGATACAACAATACTCCCTTTAAGAGAAGCAATGGTTTGACCCACTCATTCTCGTAAAGGGAGTATTTATATATTTCACAATTTGCTTTTCTCTCTTCCAATTACCTGTTTTCTTCCCTATCCTGTGGCAGCCAACATTTCAGCCGCCACAGGAATCTCTGAAAAGAAAAGGATAAATTGAAACTCACCAATTATTTCACAGTAACTGTGATCTTCTCCTCAGCGGCGTTGTAGCTCTTGCTGGTAGCGAAGTTGATGGTGATAGTGTACTTGCCAGCCTTGGTACCCTTCTTAGCGGTTACCTTGTAGGTTCCTACAGAAACCTTCTTGAAGGTGATCTTCTTGCTGCTGGTCTTGTAGCTCAGTTTACCATGGGCATTAGTAATCGTGGTGATGAAGGAGGCAGCCTTCTTCTTCAGAGTACTAGCCTTGAAGGTCTTCTTAGTCTTGGACATCTTGATGTTCTGGTCAGCCTTGGTGATGGTAAGTTTACCCTTGGCAGTGCCAGTGTAGTCACCGATACCAGAAATCTTGATGGTGTGAGAACCAACGGCTCTGAAGTTGTTCTTCCGGGCATTGGTCAGAACGAAGTCTTTGTTCTCGGTCAGCTGTTTGCCATCCAGAGTAACAGTGAAAGGAACGTTGAAGTACTCACCACGGAACTGAGCAGTACCTTCGATGACAGCTGATCATCTCCCCCAGGGGTAGACAGGAAATCCTCATTGAAATAATGGCCTTTCGTAAAACGGGGAAAAATGCCATTTCTAAACATGTATTATTTTATCTCACAATTGTAGTCTTATATATTGCGTTTAATTTGCTTGTGTAGTGTTTAATATTGTAGATGTATATTTCCACCTCTTCCAGGAGCTCTGGGCTTATGCAGTATATTTCCGCTTTCTTCCAGGAACTCTTGGCTTTACGCTGCCCATTTTTCTTTGTATTTCTGTATGCGCTTATTTTCCAGAATGGGGTAGGACGGAGGTTCTGCCTTCCGCAGGGCTTCGGCTCGTACCTCCGCCGGAGTCCTGCCGCCGAATCGTTCCTGCGGCCTCCCTCTCCGATAAAACAGAATAAAGTTCAAAATCGCGTCTCGAAGAGATTTCTCATCATAAATCTCATACATGCAGTACATTTCTGTCTTGATGATGCCCCAGAATCCTTCCATCGGGCCGTTGTCGATGCATCGTTTCGGCCGTGACATGGATGGATCCAGGCCATACTCAATTAGTTTCATCTGGAATTCGCGGCTGGTGTACTGAAATCCTCTGTCGCTGTGAAGCAGCGGCGCCGCTCTTGGATTTGCCCGAATGGCTTTGTCAACGGTGTCAAATACGAGTTGGTTGTTGTTAGAATTGCTGATGACATAGGATACCGGTGTCCGGTCGTATAGATCGAGTATGACACTCAGATATAATTTCTTCCGGCTTTTCGGTATCTTGAATTCGGAAATGTCCGTGGCCCATTTTTCATTCGGCCGTAATGCGTTGAAATCCCGCCCCAGTTTGTTCTCTGCCACGCAGGGGCCGGAGCCGGGCTTACGCTTCTTACCTTTCTGGCGGATCACGGAGCGTTCTCCCATGATCCTCATGATCCGGTAAATTCGTTTTGCGTTGTAGTTGGTTCCTTTGAACCGGTTGATCCATAGTGTGATGCGCCGGTATCCCAGAATATGCCCGAACCGCTCTCCATATTCCCGGATCCATTCCTCGATCTGTCGGTTCTCCTGCTCATCCTCCGGAATTTCCCGGTGTGTCCATTTATAATAGGAAGCTCTCGCGATGCCAAACTGGCGGCACATCCACGCGATGTTCCAATTCTCTTCCTTATTATAATACTGTATCGTCAGATACTCTGATTCCATTCGTTGTCTGCCAAGCCTCACATCCTTTCGATCTCTTCGGCTTTTTTTAACAGCTCGATGGCCCGTTCCTTCTCCTGAAGCTTCAGTTTCAGACGATGATTCTCACGGCGCAGCTGTTCCAGCTCCTCCGCCAGAGCCCGATCCTCCGACGTCATTTCCGATCTTTCTGCTCTTTTCGCTCTTCCAGACATTCTCGTCTTTTCAGATTTTCTCATTTCTTCGGCAGAATCTGAAAACTTCTTCGGACATGCTTCCTGCTTCAAATTGTAATCCTTCAGTTCTTTGTCTGACGAATAATTGTCGATCCACTGACGCAGCACAGAGCGGGAAGAAATGTTGTAGCGAGCCACGATCTCATTCACAGATCCCTCCCCCGAGAGAACGGCTTCCACACATTTTCGTTTAAACTCCCCACTGTATCTCTTGTTCCCTTCCGAGTGGGAAAACCCCGGTTCCCCGTACTCCCGGTAGCGCTTCACCCACTCCTTCACAGAAGAAACAGAAATATCATACTGATCCGCCAGTTGATGAAAAGAACTGCCCCCATCGCAATACAATTTCGCAATTTCAACCTTCAGCTCGGGTGGATATATATATTTCGACATAATCCATCCCTCCTTTATCAAATTACCCGTCTGAATCATTGGACGCCATTGCATATAGTAGCAGTTTATTCAGGTTCACATACATTATTATACATAAACTTCATCGATCTGTCACGCGTATTCTGTCAATCCGCCGCCAATCCGCCACCGGGGACAGGTCCCGGTGGCGGATTAGCTCTGCCGGCGGAACCTGTCCCCGATGGGTTATGGATTATTTTACAATCTGGATCGGGCCGTGGCCCGGGCAGAAGAGGTATCCGTGATACTGTTCTACCAGTGCCTCGCGGCTTTTTTTCGACAATGCTGGATCCTCATCTACGCCGGTAAGGAGGAAGGGGGCGAGGCGATTGAATTCTCTCTGTTCAGGAGTGATGCCCTTGACATTTACATAGATATCTCCGCTAAACACGAGTCTGAGTTCCTCGCAGATCACGACGATCTCTCCTTTTACATGGCCGCCGGGTCCTTCGTAGCAGTCCAGTTTCCAGGAGCCGAAAGACAGAGAGCCAATATAAGTGAAGTACTCTGTATCTGCCAGTGGACTGATGCCAGATGCAATGGAGCCAGGCAGAATGAATTGGTCTTCGATGATGGCCATGTTGTCGAGGGTGGGTGGGGTGTAGCCTGTGATGATCTCGCTGAGTCCGAAGTAGGGGGTGTGTTTCGGGTTCTGTTCCCGGTACCCTTTCTCCCCCTGATTTTCCAGGACGAAATTCTCGTAGCTGTCGCGGCTCATGTAGACCCTATTATATAAGGAAAGAAGTCCGGTATGATCCATGTCTACATGGGTGATAATGGCTTCTTTTTTTCGTTCGTCGAGGCGGGGGAACTGCTTCCGCAGCAGGGTCAGCATTTCTTCCCGGTAACAGCCGTAACCGCCGTCGAGGAAGAGCATGTCCTCTCCGTTTTCGAGGACGTAGGTGTTGCTGCCGCAGGGGGGCTCGATGACCGTGAGGCGGAGGTTTTCCGCCAGCATCTGTGAGGATACGCGGGCATCGAACTTCTCTCCCCGGTGGTCGACCACGAACTGGGCGAAGCGGCGGATGTAGTCGAAGGTCTGGAGGGAGGATTTATCCTGATCGTCCAGGACCTGCATCAGTTTATTTGCCCGGATCAGGACGCAGTTGGCGTCCTTGGGGGAAAGGTTCAGTATATCCCGCATTTCATTGGTAAATGTTACGTAGAAAACCGTTCCGTCCAGGAGGCGGTCTGTTACCTCATAGTCCAGGATGCGAACATCGCAGATGGCGGACAGTTCCTCCAGGAGACCCTTGATTTCCTGCGGATTATCCACCAGAATTCCCATTTTCAGATACTGATAGGGTGTCCCGTTTTCCTGACTGCTCACATAGGAAATGTTGATATGGTGCCGGGCCAGTACTTCCAGGGCGGGCAGGCACCCGCCGGTCTGGTTCGGCAGCTTCAGCACGATCATCATGATCTTGGAATCATCATAACCACTGGTCAGGAATCCGTTTTCCGACAGTTCGGCCGCGATCTTCCGGTGAGCCTCCTCATCGGCAGCGACCTCCACGAAAAATGTATGGGTATCTACGGCTTTGTTATAGTTGGCCCGGACAATATTTCCGCCGTTGGCAGCGATGATCCTGCTGGCACTCAGGAAAACCCCTGTCTTGTCCGGCACCTTCGTCACATAAGTTTTTCTCATATTGCTTTCCAGCTCCACGCACGATCCTGTTCCAGGATCGCAATACATTTATCTACTTTTCACGAACGATCTCGTTTTTTACAGTTCCACCTCAAAGGGAAGCTGCGACAGGATATCTTTCTCAATGTCAACCCCGGGATAGGCTTCGATCAGTTTCAGTCCCTTCGGCGTGAGCCGGAAAACGCAGCGTTCCGTCACGTACAGTACTTTCTGGCCGTTGGCGATGGCGCGTTTGGCAGAGAAGCTGACCGAGCGGATCTTTTTTACGAATTTCGGTACGGTTCCTTCCTGTTCAATGGTCACGACGCCCTTTTTCTGAGATACCTGCAGTCCCTTGGCATTAAATGTCATGCAGAATACCACGGTGGGGGTGCGGGCGGTGATATTGGCGAAGCCACCGATCCCGGCATAGGCCCCCTCGCCCCGGTGGGCATTCACATTTCCTTCGCCGTCCACTTCCAGAGCCCCCATGAAGCAAATGTCCAGGCCGCCGTTGTCGTAGAGATCGAACTGGTTGGCCATGTCGTAGACCGACGCGGCTCCGATCATGGCACCGAAGGCCTCCCCCGACACCGGGAAGCCGCCGATCCCGCCGGATTCCACCGTCAGGGTAATGTTGTCGAGCATCCCGTTCTTACGAGCGTGACGGGAAACCATCTCCGGGAGACCGATTCCGATGTTGACGATATCGTCCACCCGCAGCTCCGCGGCCGCCCGTCGGCCAATGATATTCCCGGCGGCGTCATTTCGCATTTGCTTGATGGAAACGGAATCAATCTTCTCGTTCCAGGTATTCCACTCATCATAGGGGATCTCGAAGCTGCCGGTCAGCGCCTGGTAAGCCTCATTTCGCGTCTCCGGCTCCTTGACTACGATGGCATCCACCAGACATCCCGGGATAATGGCATTTCGCGGGCGGGAGGGGGTGTCCACCAGGCGGTCCACCTGAACGATGACCTTCCCGTGGTTCGCTTTCACGGCCTGGCAGATCGAAAGCGCGTCCCCTGACATAAACATATCGTCGAAGGAAATGTTCCCCTTCCGGTCGGCGGCGGTTCCTTTGATCAGCGCCACCGTCAGCTTCGGCAACTTGTAATACAGAAATTCCTCCCCGTCCACGCAGACATATTTTACATAGGAATCATCCGTGGAAAGCCGGTTGATCCCCGGCCCCTCTTTTCTGGGATCCACATAGATATCAAGCCCCACCTTCGAGAGAGCACCCGGGAGGCCGCCGGCCTGGGCCCGGATGGCATGGGAAATGCATCCCAGGGGCAGGTTGTACGCCTCAAAATAGTCTTCCAGCACAATTTTTTTCGTGCTCAGCATGGCGCCGAAATGACCGCAGATCAGACAGTCCACGGCACCTTCGCGGATATATCCCTCCGCATTCCGGTTCTCGTCCCAGGCGCCGAACCCGGCACTGGAAACAATGGTCAGATGGCGGGGAGACTGCATTTTCTGGTATCTCCGGTAAATGGCTTCGTGTAATTCCATCGGACTTTCGATGCCAACGAAGGAGTTGACACAGATGACGTCACTGTCACGGATCATGCGGATTGCTTCATCGGAACTCATTACTTCGTACATAGGGATGTCCCCTTTCTCATTGCCGCTCATCTTGGAGTCTGCATATTTATTTCTTCATTATAGCAAATAAATTCCACTAAGTTTTGCATAAATTTTTCATTTTATTATAGCAAATTTGTGCAAAATGTGGTAGAATAAGTCATCACTTTATGATTTATTAATAAAGAGGTAGTGTATGAATACTGTCACAGATCACGCTAATAAAACAGGCGGGCTTCGACCGGATCTCGGCCCCTTTTCCATATGGGCTCTTTCCCTGGGCACCAGTATCGGCTGGGGTTCTCTGGTTGTTACCAGCAATACATATCTGATCCAGGCAGGTCCCTGGGGCAGCATTGGTGGTATCCTGATCGGTGCCTTGATCATGATCCTGATCAGCCTGAATTATCACTATATGATCAACTGCTTCCCTGATGCCGGCGGTGCCTATTCCTTTACGAAAGAGACCTTCGGTTATGATCACGGCTTTCTGGTTGCCTGGTTTCTGTTTCTGACCTATATCGCAGTTTTCTGGGCAAATGCCACTTCTCTTCCGCTGTTTGCCCGGTATTTCATGGGACGCATTTTCCAGTTCACCTATCTGTACACCATTTTCGGATATGATGTCTATCTGGGAGAAGTCATCCTCACCATCACGGCCATCCTTCTGGCAGCGATTTTCTGCGCCCGCTGGCGAAAAGCCTCTATGGCTGTCATGACGATTCTGGTTCTCCTGTTCACAGCGGGAATTACGATCTGCTTTTTGGGAGCTATGATTGCCCATGGCAAGAGCGGTTTCAGTTTCCAGCCCGGATTTCTCCCCGACAAGAATGCCATTTCCCAGATCGTTAAGATTGCCTGCGTCTCGTCCTGGGCCTTCATCGGTTTTGAAAATATTTCCCACGCCACGGAAGAATATAGTTTTTCCCGGCATAAAGTGTTATGCATTCTGGTGACCTCGGTCGTGGTCACAACCGCTCTGTATATTTTCATTCTGATGCTTTCCATCACGGCTTACCCGCCGCAGTATGGCAGCTGGCTCGAGTACATCCGGGATCTGGGCAATCTGTCCGGGATCGAGGGACTCCCTGCCTTCTATGCAGCAAACTATTACCTGGGTGATTTTGGTCTCTATGCGCTGATGGCCTCCCTGCTGGCTCTGGTAATCACCAGCCTGATCGGTAATCTTTTTGCACTGAGCCGTCTTCTCTACGCCCTGGCAAAAGATGAGATCATTCCCCGCACTTTTTCGACGCTGAATGAGGACAGTGCACCGGCGAAGGCCATTTTCCTGGTGGCCGCTCTTTCCCTGCCCATCCCTCTGCTGGGCCGGACAACCATCGGGTGGATCGTAGACGTAACCACCATCGGCGCCACCTTCACCTACTGTTTTGTCTGCTTTGCGACCTTCCGGACCGCCGTGGCCTGCGAAGATAAACTGGAAAAATGGATCGGCCTCCTGAGCTTTTTTATGATGATCGGTTTTCTGGCCTATCTGCTGCTCCCGAACCTCTTCCTTACCAGTTCCATGGCCAGAGAAACCTACTTCCTCCTGGTCATCTGGGGCATTCTCGGATTCATATACTTCCGATGGATCCTCAACCGCGACAAAGCCAAACGATTCGGAAAATCCGTCATCGTGTGGGTCGTCCTGCTGTTTATGGTACTGTTCATCGCACTGATCTGGATGAATCAGTCCCTGATCCGCACCGCCAACCAGACACTGGAGAATATCCAGGAACACTATCAGTCAGAGATCGATCTGGCCGAAGTCCGTGCCGCAGATGAATTGTTCATCGAAGAAGAGATCGATAAACTTGAGAACGCCAACACCCGCACCATGGTCACCGTGACCGCACTGTTCATATTCTCACTGCTTGTCATGTTGACAAACTATTCTTACATGAACAAGCAGGCGAAGGAGCATCAGGCAATAGCCAACACAGACCCCCTTACCGGGGTAAAGAGCAAACACGCCTTTGTAACGAAGGAACGAGAAGTGGACGAGATGATCGAAGACAAGCTCAACGTTCCCTTCGCCTTAACTGTCTGCGATGTCAATGGATTGAAATATATCAACGATACCTTTGGGCACAAGGCAGGCGATGAATATATCCGCTCCGCCAGCACCATGATCTGCGAGCTGTTCAAACACAGCCCCGTATACCGCATCGGCGGCGACGAATTCGTCGTCGTCATGGTCGGCGGCCAGGATTACGAAAACCGTGACGCCATCATGGCCGAACTCCAGCGCAGATCCGAGGCGAACATCGGAACCGACAATGTAATCGTAGCCGGAGGCGTATCCACCTTCATCCCCGGCCAGGACCTCAAGATGCACGACGTATTCGAACGCGCCGACGCCCTCATGTACAAAAACAAACAAGCCCTCAAAAACCTCGGCGCCCGCACCCGCTGACCCCGCCACCGGGGACAGGTCCCACCGGCGGGTGATGGTTTTCCGCCACCGGGGACAGGTCCCAATGGCGGAGCGTGACTTTAACCAAACAGGGGACAGCTTCCACGAGTTATCTTTTGATAACCTGCGGAAGCTGTCCCCTTTAGATTGTTCTCAGTGGCTTCTATCTCCATCCGAAAAGCCCTTTTTTCTCCACATTTTCCTGGCGAATCTTACCGGACGTATATCCGGTTCCGTCTATCACATCTTTCAGTTTCTGTGAATCCAGCGCAGATTCCGACAAAATGACCGCTTCTCCCTTACTGCGGGAAGCGGTCACTTTTTTTACCTGGAAATTCTTCCGGATCGCTTCATTGATATGGTTCTCACACATCCCACACATCATGCCATCCACCTCAACGGTTGTCCTGATCAACTACACTCACCTCTCTTTCGCGGGACTGCCCTCTGGCTTCCCAATCAAGAACGCCTCGGCGTTCTTGCCGCGCCGCGCAAGGTGCGAAGCA
>CAMOYN010000029.1 GCA_946630035.1 uncultured Lachnospiraceae bacterium | reverse complement strand
GGTTCATAAGCCAGGAGACCTGCTTGCAGCTGGGTAACGATCAAAGTCACGATGGATGACGGAGACGGAGAGGACCATGGGTCCGGGCAGTTTTTTTATGGAGAAAGAATGTCAGCGCATTCTTGCGCGTGGATGACTGCACCGGCTGTTTGCATTGGTTTTTTCAGGCACTTCCGTATCCCGGGAGTGCCTTTTTTCTTTCGGATGGGCAAACCATCCCTGGAGCGACGAATATGAGGAAATATGTCATTGGACGAATTCTGTTTGTCATACCGATCATGTTGATTCTGTCGGCGTTTACCTTTATGCTGACGTACCTGTCCCCGTCGGACCCGGTGACGCTCTACTATGAGAGCATGGGGATCAAGGCGGACCGGGAGATGATCGAAGCGAAGAAGGAAGAACTGGGGCTGAATGATTCCTTTGCGGTGCAATACGGGCGCTGGCTGGGAAATGTGCTTCATGGGGACCTGGGGACTTCTTATAAATATAAGACTTCCGTGTGGTCGGAAATGATGAAACGTCTGCCGAATACGATCATTCTGACGGTGGCGACGGTGATTCTGACGATTCTGATCACGGTTCCGCTGGGGCTTCTCTGTGCGGTCTATCAGAATACTTTCATAGACTACCTCTTTCGGTTTATTTCCTTCCTGGGGGTGTCCATGCCCAGTTTCTGGGTGGGGACATTGCTGATGTTCTTCTTCGGAGTGAAGCTGCACCTGCTGCCGATTATGGGATCGGGGGACCTGAAGCATCTGATCCTGCCGGCGGCGACGCTGACATTCTGGATGGTTTCTCTGTATATCCGCAGGCTTCGGGGAAGTGCCCTGGAGGAACTGAACCGGGACTATATGGTGGGAGGCCTGGCGAAGGGGCTGTCCCGCCGGAGAATTATCCTGAAGCAGATTCTTCCGAATTCGCTGCTGTCGGTTATTACCATGTTTGGCATGTCCATCGGCGGCCTGCTGGGCGGCGCGACGGTGGTGGAGACCATCTTTGAGTGGCAGGGGATCGGGAAAATGGCGGTGGATGCCATCGCGGTCAAGGATTTCCCGGTGATCCAGGGCTATGTGCTCTGGATGGCCATGATTTATGTCGGGGTCAATCTGGTGGTGGATCTGAGTTACCAGTTCCTGGATCCCCGGATCCGCCTGGGCAAAAGCTGAGGAACACCGAAAGAAAGCCGGAGGATAATCCGGAGAAAGCCGGAGGTGCCGAGGGAGGAGAATAGCCGGGTGCACCTGGCGGGAGAGGAAGAAAAAATGAAATCCACAGTTAAAAAAGCACTGCACAATCCACAATTTGTCCTGTTGCTGATCCTGGCGGTGATTCTGATCCTGATTCCGGTCTTTGCCCCCTGGATCGCACCCCACGATCCCATTGAAAATGACTACGCCAATACCATGATTTCCGGGAGCCGGGAATATCTCTTCGGCACGGATCAGATCGGCCGATGCATTCTGTCGCGGCTGATCTGGGGCGGCCGGACGTCCCTTTTGATCGTCTTCGTGGTAGTGGCCATTGTCTCCGTTATCGGCATCGTGTTGGGAGTTACGGCGGGATTTACCGGGGGCTGGGTGGACATGCTTATTACCCGGTTTACCGATATAGTTATGGCGGTACCGTCCACCGTATTTATCATTGCCCTGGTTTCTGTGCTGGGGCCGAGCCTGCGGCACACGGTGCTGGCCATGTCCCTGGTGGGATGGACGGAGAACTGCCGGGTGACGAGAGCGCTGGTGATGTCCGCGAAGGAGAACCGATTCGTCGAGGAGGCGAGACTGGGCGGTCTGTCCCGGGGGCAGGTGATCCACCGGGTGATCATGCCGAATGTGATCCCTTACCTGATCGTAAATATCACGCAGGATATCGGCTCCACCCTGCTTACCTTGAGCGGTCTGTCTCTGCTGGGACTCTCATCCCAGCCTCCCACACCGGAGTGGGGCTTCATGCTGAGCGAGGGGAGAAAATTTATCCAGTCAGCTCCCTGGCTGATTATTTATCCCGGTCTGGTCATCGTTCTGCATGTCATTGTTTTTAATCTCCTGGGTGATACCCTTCGAGATATATTGGATCCCCGTTATGAAAAGCCTAAGAAAAAATGGAGGGAAATCAAAAAATGGGCGCAAGAAAATTAATCAGCATGTTGAGTGCGGCCGCACTGTGTGCGACCCTGGCAGTGGCTCCGGTCATGAGTGCCTCTGCGGATGACGGGAAACATATCAATGCTTCTCTGTACTGGTTCGGAACCAGCCTGGATCCGGCGACCGAGTGGGACGGATGGACCACCAACCGGGCCGGTATCACCGAGACCCTGGTAACGGTAGACCAGAACTATGAGATCCAGCCTCTGCTGGCGGAAAGCTGGGAGATAGTGGATGATTCTACCTGGAAACTGCACATCCGCGACGGCGTGAAATTCCACGACGGCAGTGATGTGGACGGCGCTGCGGTAAAAGCTTCTCTGGAGCGCGTGATGGAAGTCAATGAGAGAGGCGCTTCGGCCGCCAAGATCGCGAGTGTAGAGGCGGAAGGCCAGGACGTTACCATCAAGACCACCGAGCCCTTCGGCGCATTTCTGGCAAATATTTCCGAGCCCCTGTATTCCATCGTGAAGGTGGGCGACGATCAGGATTATGCCAATGCACCGGTAGCCACCGGCCCTTACAAGGTCACCGGATTTACCGTAAATGATACCATCGATGTGGTGAAGAATGAGGAATACTGGGGCGGCGCCTCCGATGTAGATTCCATTACTTTCAAGTGCATCGAAGATGACAGCACCAGAGGCCTGGCTCTGCAGTCCGGTGAGATGGATGTGGTACAGAGAGTTTCCTCCACGGACCTGCCGATGTTCCAGTCCGATGACAATTATCAGACCTTCGATACTACCGGTGCCCGGGTCCGTATCCTGGTATTTAACTTCGGCAATGAGACGCTGGCGGATCCTAATGTCCGCAAGGCTTTCTCGGAAGCCATCGACTATGAGTCCCTGGTAAAGGTTCTGGGCGAAGGCGTTACCATGGCTGGTGCTCCTTATCCGTCCTCGGCTCCTTACGGCTATGATGAGCTGGAAAAACAGGCTTTCAATCTGGAAGATGCCGTGAGCAAGCTGGGAGATTCCGGATATTCCGATACCGACGGCGACGGCTATGTCGACAAGGACGGTACGAACCTGACTCTGACCATCACCTATTCCATGAGTGACTACACCACCATGCTGGAAGCCGTTCAGAACATGGTAAAACAGGCCGGCATCGAAGTGCAGCTGAATCTGGTAGACAGCATCGATGAGTACGAGAGCACGAAGAAATATGACATCATCTGCACCAACTGGCAGAGCCTTTCCACCGGTGATCCTCAGTGGTTCCTGGACTCCCTGTACAAGACCGGCGCTTCCACCAACTACGGCGATTACTCCAATCCGGAGCTGGATGCCGTGTGTGAGAAACTGGCGGCCACCTTCGAACCGGAAGAGAGAGCGGCTCTGACCATCGAGGCAGAGAAGATCCTCCTGGCCGATACCGCCAGCATCTGGCTGGTAGGCGAGAAGAATTTCGTCGTATCCAACAGCAAGATTAAGAATGTTACCCCTTATCCGATCGATTACTATTTCGTAGACAATAAGCTGACGATCGAATAAGAGAATCATTGAAAATCGGTACAATAATATAAGGTACTGTTTCCCTCCCTGCCGTGCTGCGGTGGGGAGGTTTTACAGCCGCGCAAGGGGGAAGGTGCCCGGGGTACCTTGCACGGCGCGGAAAGAACATCGAGGCGTTCCTGAGGGGAGGCAGATATGGAGATTCTGAAACTGGAGCATGCGTCCATCACCTATGATGGCGTGAAAGATGCCGTGAGGGATGTTTCCCTTTCCGTGGAAGAGGGACAGATCGTGGGTATCGTAGGGGAAAGCGGCAGTGGGAAGTCGACCCTGCTCCACAGTATTCTGGGACTGCTTCCCCGGGGGGCGGCCACGAAAGGCCGCTTTGAACTCTTCGGGAAGGATATCCGTTCGATGTCGGAAAAAGATCTCCTCCGGATGCGGGGGCAGGATGTGGCAATGATTTTCCAGGACACCGGACGCTACATGAATCCGATCTCCCGGGTGGGAAAACAGTATACGGAATTTCTGCAGGTCCACGGAATGAAGTCAAAGCAGGAATGCCGGGAGGTGGAGCGGGAAATGCTCTCCCGGGTGCATCTGCACGATGCTGACCGGGTACTCCATTCCTATCCCTTTGAACTCTCCGGCGGCATGCGCCAGCGGGTGGGAATCGCCATGGCCATGACGCTCCGGCCGAAGTTGCTGCTGGCGGATGAGCCCACCAGCGCTCTGGACGTGACCGTGCAGGCCCAGGTGGTCTTCGAAATGATGGAACTTCGCAGAAAATATGGCACCACCATTATCATGGTCACCCACAATATGGGCGTGGCGGCGTACATGTCCGATGTGATCGGGGTGATGCAGCACGGAAAAATGGTGGAATGGGGAAAGACGGAAGATGTGATTTCGCATCCCACGCAGGAATACACGAAAGCCCTGCTGGGATCCATCGTAGAGCTGGGGGATAAACGGATGACCGGTTGAGAAATCCCGGGGAAAGGCAGACCGAAATGGAACCGATACTGGAATTAAAAAATGTCAGTAAAATATTTGGTGCCGGGACGGCCCATGAAGTACCGGCGGTGCGGGATGTCTCCCTGCAGGTAATGCCCGGGGACAGTGTCGGCATTGTCGGTGAGAGCGGCTGCGGCAAGAGCACCGTGGCGCGGATGGTGACAAAACTGACCGACATCACCTCCGGCGAGATCTGGTTTGACGGCGAGAATATCACCCGGATCGGGGAAAAAGAGACACGAAATGTCTACCGGAAGATCCAGATGGTATTCCAGGATCCCTATTCCGTCTTCAGCCCCCGGATGCAGGTGGGAACCTTCCTGGAAGAAGGACTGGTCCATTTCGGCATCTGCAGCCGCCCCGAGGCCAGAAAACAGGCCGCAGAATGGATGGAACGGGTAGAATTATCCCCGGAGCTGATGGAACGGCTGCCCCACCAGCTCTCCGGCGGGCAGCTCCAGCGAGTCGTCATTGCCCGCGCTATTTCCATCCGCCCAAAACTGATCATCCTGGACGAAGCCACCAGCGCCCTGGACGTCTCCGTCCAGAAACAGGTACTGAAACTGCTGGTACGCCTGCAGAAAGAACTGAACCTGACCTATCTGTTCATCGGACACGACCTGGCCGTCGTCCGCAGCCTCTGCGAACGGATCGCCGTCATGTACGCCGGCCAGATCGTAGAAGTTTTCGACAGCGAAGACCTGGGCCACAACACCGGCCACCCCTATACCCAGAAACTGCTGGGCTCCGTATTCTCCATCCACGACCGCAACCAGAAAGAGATACAGCTGGAAACCCTCAGCATGGAAGACTCCGGCTATGAAAAACAGGGCTGCGTCTACCAGAAACGCTGCCCCCACGCAACCGAAAAATGCCGCACCGAACAGCCCGTAATGGAAGCCTGCGGCACCCCCCACCGCATCGCCTGCTGGCACCCCCTCTGCGGAGGCCACCACCACTAGCCGGGGGAGACAGAAGGAGACAGGGGACGGTCCTTTGTCTCCTACCCAGCAAGACAAAGGACCGTCCCCTGTCTCCTTCGGACTTATTTAGTGGGGTTTTCGTATTTGGCTACCTGCAGGAAGGCTTCTACGTTTTCGGGGGGGATGTCGCCGGGCATGGCGTGGGTGGGGGCGAGGATATAGCCTCCGTTTACGTTCAGAATGTCCATGACGCGGTGGCATTCGGCCTTGACTTCTTCGGGGGTTTTGAAAGGGAGAATCTTCTGGGTGGAGATTCCGCCGTAGAAGGTGATGTGGTCCCCGAAGCGTTTTTTGAAGTCGACGATGTCGTAGACTTCCGGCTGGAAGGTGTTGTAGATATCCAGGCCGAGTTCAACCAGGTCGGGGAATACTTCCCGGCAGTCGCCGCAGGAGTGCTGGGCGACGTACATGCCGTAGCTTTTTACGTGGTCGTACATGATTTTCAGGCGGGGCTTGAAGAACTTGCGCCACAGCGGAAGTCCCATCTGCAGGCCGTGCTGCTGTCCCCAGTCATCGCCGAAGAAAATACAGTCGATGGGGTACTGGGCTACGATGTCTACCACTTTATTGTTGTAGTTGACAATGCCGTCCAGAACTTCGTCGATGAATTCCGGCTCTTCCAGCATATCGACCATGGTCTCGAAGGTCCCGTGGAGAGTCCACAGTCTCTCGTAAAGGGAGAATCCGATGATGTACATGGTGAATTTGTCCGGCTGGGCCGCCAGCCGTTCGCATTTTTCGCGGATCAGAGCTTCGTCCGGTTCAGGAAAACGGTAGTCGCCGATCTCTGAATCGGGGATGGGATGTCCGATGGCGATGCCGAAATCGCCTTCCTGGGCGCCTTTATCCCAGACGACCCCAAACATGTCTTTAAATTTTCCGTCTCCCAGATCCGTGAAGGATTCATTTCGCTCCTGGGCGAGATAGGATTCGCTGTGTTCGAAGTAAAGGGGATCTCCGGAGTAGCGGATCATTTTTTCTTCCTCGATGTCCGTAAGCTCCAGAAAATAGGGGCATACCGGGACGGGTTCGTGCCGGAGGGCCTGGAGCACAATTTCTCGTTTTGTCATACAATCAACCTCCCACGGGGATCCTGACAGAATCAATGGGGTAACCTTAGTGAGAAAGTCCTCCGCTTAAAAAGCGGAGGCTCTTTCTTTTAAAGAGATACGATTTATCCGCAGATGTAATCGATCTGCAGTTATTATTCCGCATCCGGTCCCATAACTTCCACGTAGTTGGTGGGATCTACCATAACGCCGCCCAGAGGGAATACGCCGAAATCGGTGTCGCCGGCATCGGCATAGGTGTCATGGTATTCACCGAAGATCTCTTTGCCGTCACGCAGATATTCGATGGCCGCCTGAGCCTCGGTCTCGCCGGTCACGGTGCTGGAGAAGTAAGCAGCGGCCTTGAAGCAGGAATAATCTTTCTTGAACTCTTCTTTAGCGATGTATCCGCCGGCACCTACTACGGTAGCATCGGCATCCAGGTTAGCAGCTTCCAGTGCACGGGCTGCACCGCCGGCACCTTCATCATTGGGAGCGGTTACCAGCCATTTGGTGATCTCGGGATGAGCGGTGATGGTAGCAGCGGCTACGTCATAGCCGGCTTCCTGGGTCCCGTCATAGTTGGCATCGATGATCTTGGCTTCGTCGAATCCGGGAACGCCTTCCAGGAATGCATCCTTGGCACCTTCGGCTCTGGGAACGCAGGAGCTGACCTCGTTCATGGTCATTCTCATGTATCCGATGCTGTCCTTATCGGCTTCCAGATCCATGTTGGTGTTAACATATTCTGCCAGCCATTCGCCCATGCCGTGGCCGACTACGTAAGCATTCAGCTCCAGAGCGGGAGCGATATGTTTGCCGTCTACGATCAGACCGTCTGCGTCTGCAAATACCGGGATGCCGGCTGCATCGCAGCGATCTACAATGGTCTGGGAAAGACCCTGGTCGGGAGTGCAGATGATGATGATGTCAACGTTCTGGGAAATGACATTGTCCAGATTGTTCAGACATTTTTCCGGATTCATCTCGCAATCCAGCGCGATTACTTCTTTGGCACCCATCTCTTTCGCCTTGCTTTCGATGGCGTGCAGAGTTCCCTGGAACCATTCCTGCGAAAGATCCTTGCAGATATAACCGATCGTCCAGTCATCTGCCAGTGCTGTCATAGGAGCTGTCATTACGGATGCAGCTACCATTGCTGCGGTGAGCAGTGTTGCGATGAGCTTTTTCATGTTCTACCTCCTCTAAAATAATATAAAATTGGGTGTATTAATTATCATGATTCCACATCTGAATCATGGATAATTCATTGGAACGTGGATTATTCCTTTTTGGGGATTTTCAGTTCTTCTTTAACCGGGCCGCTTCCATTTGTTTCAGGGCGTTTCTCTCACGCTGTTTCTTACGCAGATAATCGAAGGTCAGGGCAGCGATCAGCAGGAGGCCCTTGGCTACTTTCTGCCAGAAGGATTGTACGTTCAGCACCGCCAGACCGTTGGTGAAGCCCTGCATGATCAGGAGTCCAATGAAGGCGCCGCTCATGTCACCGATACCACCGCTCATGGCGACACCGCCGAGTACGCAGGCGGTGACGGCATCGAACTCCAGGCCTTCGGAAGCGGAGGGTTGTCCGCTGTTCATGCGGGCTGCCAGGATCGCGCCGCCCAGAGCGGCCATGACGCCGGAGATGGTGAACAGGATCGTGACCGTCTTCTTGGACTGGATGCCGGCGAGCCGGGCGGCATTGGCGTTGCCGCCGACCATGTAAATGCTGCGGCCGAACCGGGTCTTCATCAGGATCACAGCGAAAATCGTGAACAGGATCAGGAAAATGATGATCGGCAGGGAGATCCCGAAAATGCGGGTGGTGCCGATTTTCAGGAATACCTTATGGCTCACGCCGATGGATTTTCCGCCGCAGATGATGAAGGCAAGACCGCGGAAGATGGACTGGGTCGCCAGAGTGGCGATGAAGAAACTGACCTCCAGTTTCGTGACCAGAAATGCATTCGCCAGTCCGATGCAGGCTCCTACCACCAGGGTCAGACCCAGCGCCAGCGGCAGAGGCCAGCCGGAAGCAAGCAGCAGGGCGATGAATACACCGCTGAAGGCGCTGATGGAACCGGAGGACATATCGATCTGCCCGGCGATCATCAGGAAGGTCTCACCGATGGCGACCAGTCCGACGATGGAGCAGGAT
This sequence comes from uncultured Lachnospiraceae bacterium, assembly GCA_946630035.1. GTDB lineage: Bacteria > Bacillota > Clostridia > Lachnospirales > Lachnospiraceae > UBA3305. The sequence goes on along the minus strand of CAMOYN010000029.1, from coordinate 8,348 downwards.
ACCAGGATGTTCAGGATATTGTTTTTGCTGAAATAGCTGGGCTTCAGAATCGTAAAAATGATGACCATGACAATCAGGGCGATCAGGATACCGAAGTTGGATGATGACATGATCCGCCGCAGCAGATTGTCTTTATTTTTTGTGCTTTCCGACACGATTATTCCCTCCGTTCTGTTTCCATCATTGCATAGGAAAGAATCTCTTCCTCATTCGTCTTGTGGGGATCCAGCTCACCGGTGATCTGTCCGTCGTGCATAACCAGGATCCGGTCACAGACACCAAGGATTTCCGGCAGTTCACTGGAAATGAAGATCACTCCGATGCCCTGCTTCGCCAGGCTGCATGCGATCTGATAAATCTCTGCTTTGGCGCCGACATCGATTCCTTTGGTGGGCTCATCCAGGATCAGTACCTTGGGTGAGGCCTGAAGCCAGCGGGCAAAGATGACTTTCTGCTGGTTGCCGCCGGACAACTCGCCAATCTTTTTCATCTCATCCGGCGTCTTGATATTCAGCTGCTGAATGGCTTTCACGGCAGCTTCATGCTCCATGGGAGCATTCAGGAAAATGCCCTTGCTCACTTTCTTCATCGCGGCGACGTTAATGTTATCCATCACGGAACGGACCTGGAAGATTCCCTGATCTTTGCGGTCTTCCGTCACGAGCCCGAGTCCGGCGGCGATGGCCGCTTTCGGGCTGGAAAACCGTACCTGCTTTCCTTCCAGGAGAATGGTCCCTTCCCGGATGGGATCGGCTCCGAAGATGGCCCGCATGGTTTCGGTCCGTCCCGCTCCGACTAGTCCGGCGAATCCGAGGATTTCGCCTCTGTGAAGCTGGAAACTGACGTCGGTAATCCAGGGATTGGTAAGATGCTGCACGTCCAGAATGACATCGCCGATTTCCCGGTTGCGGTCCAGCCCTTCGAAGACATCGCCCAGATCGCGGCCAACCATAAGACGGATCAGCTCTTTCTCATTGGTATCCTTTGTGGCGAGCTGCTTCACAAATTTTCCGTCTTTAAATACTACGACCTGGTCGGTGATCCGGAAAATCTCTGCCATACGGTGGGAGACATAGAGAATGATCAGCCCCTGCTCCTTCAGCTGCCGGATCACATCGAAGAGAATGTCGATCTCCGTGTCGGAAAGGCTGGCGGTGGGCTCATCAAAGGCAATGACCTTCGGATGCCGCCGGTAGGCTTTCATAATCTCCACCATCTGCTGGTGGGCGACAGAAAGGGTACGTACTTTATCCGAGGCGCGGATCGGAAGCTTAAACAGATCGATGATCTTCTGGGCTTCCTGGTTCAGAACCCGGTTGTCAACCAGACCAAAAGATGTTTTAGGCAGGGCTTCCATGAAAATATTTTCGGCTACACTGAGGTAAGGCACCATCTGGCGTTCCTGATAGATGATACTGATACCGGCATCGATGGCTTCCAGGGGAGTTTTGAATTTCTGGGGCTGTCCGTTCAGCAGGTACTCGCCGCCATCGGCCTGATAGTCTCCGTTCAGTACTTTCAGCAGTGTACTTTTTCCCGCTCCGTTTTCTCCCAGCAGAGCGACGACCTCCCCGCTGTGAGCGGTGAAACTCATGCCGTCCAGAGCCCGGACACCGGGAAATATTTTTGAAATATTCCGAAATTCCAGAGTTGACAAGAGACACTTCCTCCTTTCTGCCGAATTTTACTGATATCATCATAGAATAATCCATAATTTTTGTAAATCAAGAATCTTAACAATTTATCAAATATTTTTTCACATTTGCATTTTCTCGCAAAGGTGTGATAGAATAATGACAGACAACAGACAACTGATACAAGATAACAGACAACAGATAAAAGATCGGGTGGCTTGCTATGAAAAACCAGAGAAAAGACAGACTGTTTCGAAGAATATCTGTGTCTTTTATTCTCCTGATATCGGTCGCATTTGCGCTGATACTGACGATAACCGCTTATAGTACCTTCCGGATCCTGAACCAGGAGTATTCGCTGCGTCTGACACAACAGCTGGGAGGTACCGCAGATCTGCTGGATCAGACCATCAACGATGTGTATAAGATCCATGAGAGTGTGCAGAATGATGGGAGACTGAAGGAAAATATCCGCCGCTGGTATGAGACAGGAGGAGAAACCATCACGGAAAACCCCGGGGATCCTGGGGCAGAGCCTGCCTTTGCCCGGGATGACCTTATGCGGATCCGGAGCCTGTCTACGCTGTTATCCTGCGTGTATCTTTATGGCACGGAAGGAAGGCTGATATCTAGTTATGACAATATTCCCAGAGGAGACGCATTTTCAGGAGAGCTGGGGGAGATTGTGAAAGCATTTGCCGCGAGCCGGGCTTACCGGAAATTCGCGGTTCTTAACGATTCCGTGTTTTATCTCTGCGCACTGTACGACAGTAATTACCGTTACAAGGCATATCTTGCCATCGAAATGAACCAGAATCGTCTGTTTTTCCGGTGTTTTCAGGATGCCAGAAATATGTTTTCCGATCTGTTGATCACAGATGGAGAATACTGGATTGCGGAACTGGGAAATGTGCTGGAGAACGTTCCGGGAATGGTGGCGGATACGGATATCACGCACCAGGGAGGCCGGTCCTATCTGCGTTTCGAGAGCAGCAGTAAGGTGTATTCCTCCTGGACACTGGTGGGCATCTATGACCGGTCGATTCTGGTGCAGGATATTATGGAGCGGATTTATCCGCTGATTCTGATTTATCTTGTGACGGTGGCGGCAGTCATTCTGATTAGTCTGCTGAATGCCCGGCGGATCACCCGGCCGATTGAAGAACTGTCCCTGTCCATGCAGCAGGTGGAGAAGGGGGAATATCCTCCGCCCCTGCCCGCAGAGCAGGACGAAGTGGGAACTCTGATCGAGGGGTTTAACCACATGGTGAGTTCTCTCAGACAGCTGCATCAGAACCTGCTGGAAGAGCAGAATGAGAAGCGAAAGATCGAGGTGGCGTCACTGAATACCCGGCTCCAGCTGCTGCAGAGCCAGATCAATCCGCATTTTATTTATAATACGCTGAATACCATGAATTACCTGGCTTCGGAGGCCGGGAACGAGGAACTGTCCCAGATCATTTTCAGCTTCAGCTCGCTGCTGCGTTCTTCTGTCAGTGTGGACAGCGAATATGTTCCGCTCCGGACAGAGATCGAGAGCGTAAAATACTATATGCAGATTCAGGCTTACCGGTACGCGGACGTGCGGTTTACCTGTGAGTATGTGATTGATCCCAGGACGGAAAATCTGTGGATTCCGCGCATGATTCTGCAGCCGCTGGTGGAAAACTCCCTGATGCACGGGATTCTTCCGTCGGATTCCGGGGAGGGAACGATCCGGATCCGATGCTCACGGCGTGAGGATTATCTCTACATTCATATCAGTGATAACGGCGTCGGGATTCCGCCGGACAAACTGGAAAAGCTTCAGAATGGAGAACTGAAGGTGTCGAACGGATACAATCATATCGGCCTGAACAATGTCCGGGAGCGGATTAACATTCTCTATCAGCAGGACTGCCATTTTCAGATGATCAGTATGGAAGGTGAGGGAACGGTGATTTCCTTCCGGATACCGATAAAAGAGGGAGGAAGAGATGGGGGCTAAAACGATTCTGATCGTGGATGATGAATTCCCGGCACGGAAACGGATTCGCCGGATGATTGATTCGATGAACGAATTTGAAGTGTGCGGGGAAGCCAGAAACGGGCAGGAAGGACTCCGCATGGTACGGGAAATGAAGCCGGATATCTTGTTGACGGATATTGAGATGCCGGTGATGGACGGCCTGGAAATGATACGGAAAATCCGCGAGGAGGATCCGGGGCAGATCATCATTATTCTGAGCTGTTATGAATCCTTTGCCTTCGCCCAGCAGGCGATCCGCTGCAATGTGCAGGACTATCTGATCAAAGATATGACACAGGTATCGCAGCTGCGGGAAGTACTGGAGAGAAATGCTTCTGCGGCGGAGGAGGAGCGCCCGCGAAATCTGATCGGAGAGCGGATCCCACCCGAGGAGAATCCGGGGATTTCCGAACAATCGCTCCCTGAGATCGAGAGTCAGTTCTCGGAGCTCTCCTTCGGCTTCCTGTCCCACAATTATGTCGTGTGCCGGAATCATCTCCTGGCCCTGGCGCAGACGGCTCTCCGAGGATTCAGCCAGTACAGCTTCCTTCAGTATATTCTGGACATGATCGTGACCTGGATCGGAAGAGAGTGCGTACAGTACAACCTGTCCCCGGATCGGGTTTTTGAGGGGTATGCTTCTCCGTTGGATGTGTTCAATCAGGAACCCTCCGTGGATGCCGGGGTTCATGTGATACTGGACTGGCTCCGGAAACTGTTTGAAGAGGCGGAACCGGTCAATTTCTCCCCCCGGATCGCCAACATTATTCTTTATATCAGTGAGCATTTTTCCGAAGAACTGACTCTTCAGAAAATCGCCGACGATTTTCACATCAGTCCGGTGCATCTGTCGAGGTCCTTTAAGACAGAGACCGGTAAAAATATCGTCAGCTACATCAATATCATCCGAATAGAAAAAGCAAAGCTGCTGCTCACCAGCGGCCATTATCAGGTGAATGAGATCGCCTATATGGTCGGGTTCCACAGCAGCCAGAACTTCTATAATACATTCCGGAAAATCGAAGGGAAATCCCCCGCCGAGTATCTCACGGGGATATTCCCCAAAGGAAACCTGTCCCCGTAAGGGTCGTTTAGATGATTTTGTGCCCCAGAACGGCTTCATACATGGCGATCAGATTTTCGGTGGGTACATTGGCCACCACATTGTGGATCGTATTGAAGATAAAGCCGCCGTTCTGATTGAGTACCCGGACACGTTCTTTCACCTGGGCCGCGACTTCCTCCGGGGTTCCGAAGGGAAGCACTCTCTGGGTGTCGACGCCGCCGCCCCAGAAGATCAGCTTGTCGCCGTATTCTCTCTTCAGACGTTCCGGCGTCATGCCGGCCGGCTCCATGGCGGAGAACTGGACAGGATTCAGGCAGTCCAGGCCCATTTCCACGAAATCATCCAGCAGGTCGTTGACACAGCCGCAGGTGTGATAATAGGTTTTCCAGCCGGTGTGCTGATGAACCCAGTCATTGACCACCTTGTAGTGAGGTTTGTACAGCTTGCGGAAGGTGTCCCGGCTGAGGAAGAGACCCCGCTGGGTGCCGAAATCCGTCCCCGAGATGCAGACTACCTGGATCCGGTCGCCCACCGCCTGGCGGTAGATCTCCAGATTCTTCAGCATCACTTCTTCCTGGTAGGAATACACCTCATCCACATAATCCGGGAACATGGCCGTGGCCATCATCCAGCCGGCGACCGTCCGGACCCCCCGGGGGTGCTTGACGGTCGGGCCGGGAATCCACGCCGCGTCACCGATCCCGAACCCGCCCAGATTTCCCATGATGGCACAGTCCGTCTCTTCGTACAGGCGCCGGCAGGTATCCTCCAGGTACCGGGCTTCCTTGTCGCTCATCACCTGGTAATCCTCTCGGAAATCCTCCACCGGCGTCAGATCTTCCTCGTCCACATCCCAGTCGAACTCCTCCGCATAGTGGTCCACATTGTCGAAAAAGGAACCACCCTTCGGCATCATGAAGGAATAGCCGGCCTCCCGGTCACCGCATGCATAGACCATGGTGTCGCCTTTTTCATTAATATCGCACTCAAAACCGCTCCCGATGAGAGTCGGCGTGCCGTCATACATGGTGAAAGGCTTCCAGGATTCCTGGGAAAACCCCATCATGTTACCGCTGCCCCAGAGACCGACCACGTCTCCATGGACCGTTTCCCGGAGGTCATCATCCACCTCCCCCAGCATCTGCAGCGGCTCAATCAGCTTAATCGGGTGCTCCGGAAGCCCCAGCGCTTTCCGGAACCGATACATGGTACTGGCATTCATACCGGTCTGCCCCCCGGAACCCAGATCGATGGGACAGCGGTCCGTGGGCTGGTGGTTGAGAGCGGCGATCACCCGCTCCCTGGATGTCATCTTCTTCATGGGCGTCCTCCCCCCCTTACTCTATATTCAGGGATATTATACCATATAAACTATAATTGTGACAGCTGTTTTTCCGAGGAGACAGGGGACGGTCCTTTGTCTCCTACATATCCCCGGCGGCCAGCCCAGAAGGAGACAGGGGACGGTCCTTTGTCTCCTCCTGAAGGAGACAAAGGACCGTCCCCTGTCTCCTCCAGTCTCCCTGCGGTAACCCGGCGGCCAGAGCCAAAAAAGAGCGCCCGGAAGGCGCTCTTTTTTTGGAGACAGAGGTCCGTCCCCCGTCTCTTTTTGGTTTTGGAGACAGAGGACCGTCCCCTGTCTCTTTTGATTCCTTTTGACTTATTTCTTGCCGGCGATGTAGTCTTTGTTGATGTCCAGCCACATCTCTTTGTCGATGCCCTTCCAATCGTACTTCCGGGGATCGAACCAGGGATCCTTGCCGGCTTTCATCTGCTCTTCGTAATCGACGTACATGGCTCTGGCCTTGGGAGCGAGGAGCAGTACAGGGATCATGTTGATGAAGGTGCAGGAGCCGAGGGCCAGGTCGGACAGATCCCAGGCAAGGCTGGCGGCGATGTTACCCCAGATGAAGATCAGGATCGGCATGCCGATTCTCAGGATCCAGATCACGGTCTTACGGGTGGCGGGGGTGGATCTCTCAAACAGATACATGGCGGAGGATTCTGCCTCGTAGTAGTAGGAGATCAGGCAGGTGAAGGAGAACAGGGCCAGCATGATGGCGATGAACAGAGGTGCGATGCCGCCCATTACGGTGGAGCAGGCAGTCTGCACGAAGTTTACACCGCTGTAGCCGTTGGCAGCATAGTCAGCCATCTGAGCGGCCTGAGCAGCTTTGCCATAGGCAGTGCCGACGTAACCGGCCTGGGTGTTGTAGCAGTCGGTGAAGAGCATCATCAGAGCGGAAGCGGTGCAGACGATAACGGTATCCAGCCATACACCGGCAGCGTTGGCCATACCCTGTTTTACGGGGTGGCTGGTCTCAGCGGCAGCCGCGGTAGGGGAGGACTCGCCCATACCGGAAGCGGAGGAGAAGGTACCTCTCTTGACACCCTGACGAAGGGCTACGCCGAATCCGCCGGCCATAACGGCCTTCGGAGCAAATGCGTTGGATACGATCAGAACGATAACTTCCGGAAGCTTGGTGATGTTGGCAATGATGATGATCACGGTAGCCAGCAGATAAACGATAACCATCGGAGGAACGATGTAAGAAGCAACCGTACCGATTCTCTTTACACCGCCGATAACCACGAGAGCCATGATGCCGGCGATTACCAGAGCGGAAACCCACATCGGGATACCCAGGGCGTTACGGAAACCGTCGCAGATGGTGTTGGTAGCAGCTGCGGGCATGAAGCAGGCAGCGCCAACGGCGAAGATAAAGGAATAGATTGCACCGTAGATGCCCCAGCCAAGGCCTCTCTCTGCGAAATATCCGCCGCCGCCACGGTACTGACCATCGATCCTGGTCTTGTACAGAACACCCAGCGTACACTCGGTGAAGCAGACAGCGGAGTTGGTGATACCGATGACGATCATCCAGAAAATAGCACCGGGACCACCCATGAACAGAGCCACGGCAACACCGGCTACGTTACCGGTACCTACACGCATGGCCATGGTGGTACAGAAGGACTGCCAGGTAGAAATACCGGCGGCAGAATCGCTGCGGTCAAAGATACGGCCCCACATGTCTTTCTGATGCAGGAACTGGAATCCGCCCAGATAGATGGTCAGGAAGATACCGCCGAGACCGATTACAAACAGCATTGGCAGGCCCCACAGCCAGCCGTTGGCAACGCCAACTAAACCCATAATAGCGTCCATATTGTTTCTCCTTTTCTTTTGTTTTGGCTCCGTCCGTACAGCAGCCGATCGCGGCCTTCTGCTGCACAGGCAGAAATTTCCGTGCATCATTTTGTCATTTATTTTAACCGATTTTCATATTCCTGTCAAGCATTTATAAAGAAACTATAAAGACTTTATAAATATTTGACTTATGTTATCTTTTCTGTCACCGTTTTGTCGATTTCCTTGTATTTCCTAGAATTCGTTCTAGTTTCGATCCTTCTCGTAATATTTTTATATTTGCAGAAAGTTTGTAGCGCATATGTTTTTCATATTATTCCAAAATTGAAAGATGCCGGCATCTCTGCCGGCATCTTTCATTTTTCTGTTTTTACTGTTGCCGCTGCACGGGGCAGTGCACCTGATCCAGCAGATCCATCAGTTCTGCGGACCTGGAGCCGCTCATGCAGCTCTTCGGCATAGTCTATCATGATGATGCCGCAACGGGTG
>CAMOYN010000028.1 GCA_946630035.1 uncultured Lachnospiraceae bacterium | reverse complement strand
AGCTACGGTAGTCTCAGCGGCTGTGGTCTCCTCAGCGGCACCAGTGGTTTCCTCAACCACGGTAGTCTCAGCGGCTGTGGTCTCCTCAGCGGCACCAGTGGTCTCTTCCGCTGCTTCCGTAGTTTCCTCAGCTACGGTGGTTTTAGCGGCTGCTGCGGTAGTCTCTTCCTCAGCACCGGTGGTCTCCTCGGCTGCTGCGGTGGTTTCTTCCTCAGCACCGGTGGTCTCGACGGCTGCCGTGGTCTCAGCTCCTGCGGTGGTTTCCTCGGCCGCTGCTGTGGTTTCCGCTGCAGCGGTGGTTTCGGCGGCTGCCGTGGTCTCAGCCGCAGCAGTGGTCTCGGCGGCTGCTGTAGTTTCTGCGGCTGCCGTGGTCTCGGCTTTCTTTGCTCCTGTGGAGCATCCTGCCATTGTCATAGCTGCTGCGGTCATCACAGCAACTACCCCCAACCAGCTTCTCTTTTTCATATCGATTCCTCATTTCCGACGGTTCTGCCGCCTCAGATTTTTCAATGTGTTTGAGCAGGACTGTAAGCCGGGTTCTGTCGAGAATGATCATCTATCTAGACCTGATGTTACCACCAGGCTCAAGCGACCTACCCGGAGACAGACGGGCCGCCTTACGTCTCCTGTTGGTCTTGCTTCGAATGGGGTTTACATATGCCCTGTCTGTTACCAGCCAGGCGGTAGTCTCTTACACTGCCTTTCCACCCTTGCGTGCAGAAACAGCGGTTCCTGCATTCGCGGTTTATTTCTGTTGCACTATCCTGGGAGTCACCTCCACCGGCCGTTAACCGGCATCCTGCCCTGTGAAGCCCGGACTTTCCTCGTCTGCATAGCATCCGCGATCATTTATCCTGCTCAAACTCAATCATTGTATCAAAAACCGGACATGAAATCCAGTATCTATCCAGCAAATTCACAAAAAATTCGTAACTGTACTACTTTTTCCGCTGAGAACTGTTTCCCGGAGGATTCCCCTTCACCACCGGAGGAAGCCCGATTTCCCGCACAAAACGGGAGGGTGGCTGTTCCCGGTGAAATCTCTCCCGCACATAGGAAATATGAAGTCTGGTTTTCGCCCGGGTCATGGCTACATAAAACAGACGCCTCTCTTCTTCCAGATCCGCATCCAGCACCGCCTTGCTGTGGGGTGTCTGTCCCTCATTGGCGTCCGGTATGAAAACCACCTGATATTCCAGCCCCTTGGAGCCGTGCATGGTCAGAATGGAAACGCCTTCCCGTTTTTCCCGGGTTTTCTCTTTCTGTTCCTCGAGCCGTTTCCCGTATTCTCTCATATGGTTCATCCACTCGGCCAGGGAGTCGAAGGGCTGCGCGCTCTCCTGCAGTTCGTCCAGGACCGCCATCAGCTCTTCTTTCCCCACATGCCGGTATTCCGCATAGGATTCAATGAATTCCTCATAGCCCATTCCCTTCCGGATATAGTGAATAGCGGCGTAGGGTTTCATCTTTGTCAGCATTCTCAGGTCGTATACCAGGCGGTCCACCCGCTCCTCCATCCAGTCTCTTCCGCCCATGGATTTCTTCAGTTTCTCCAGAGAGACCTCCGGATCCGGGAAACAGGCCCTGGAGATAAAGCGGTTAGGACGATTGATAATGCGGAGGAAATCTCCTCGTTTTCTGCTCCCGGCGGCAATCAGCATATAGGTCAGAATGTCCCCGGTAATCCAGTGTTCATAGATATTGGGCAGCATGTCTCCCATAGAAAAAGGAATATTGACCCGGATCATCTGCTCGGCCATGACCCGCGGTGCCTGGTTGGTCCGGTACAACAGCGCCATCTCCTCATAGGGAATGCCGGCCCGATGATACATCTCCAGTTTTCGGATGATGTCATCGTTTTCTTCCGGCAGACCGGGATATTCTGTCACTTCCACCGGAACATCTTTTTCCCGCTCCGCATGAATCTTTTTGCGGAAACGCTGGGAATTCTGCCCGATAAGCCTCCCGGCAGCTTCCACGACGGAGGGTACCGAGCGGTAATTGATATCCAGCAAAATCTGCCGGGCATCCGGGAAATCCTGCATAAATCCCAGCATGATCTCCGGTTTTGCCCCCCGGAACCGGTAGATGGACTGATCATCATCTCCTACCACAAACAGGTTGGCTTCCTTCCCGGCCAGCATCCGGACGATCTCATACTGCAGCCGGTTAATGTCCTGGAACTCATCGATGAGAATGTAGCGGTATTTTTTCTGCCAGACCGCCAGGATATCCCTTCGCTCCCGGAAGAGTTCAAAGCAGAGGGTCATCATATCATCGAAATCGATCTTCCCGGTCTGGCGGAGTTCCTTTTCGTAGGTATCATAGACCTCACGGAATACTTCGTTCGGGCAGCTCCGGGAATAATAATTCTGAAGCTCAATCCGGTCCCCTTTTACGGCAGAAATCTCTGATTCGATTTCACCCAGGGCCTCGTTTACATCCTCCGGATTCCATTCCGTGTGTTCCAGGGCTGCCTTCAGGATCTGTTTCTTGAGTTCCTGCCGGAGGATGCTTTCCCCGCTGTAACCATAGGCCGCCTTCAGAATACGGAAGAACACCGAGTGGAAGGTGCCGAAGGTCACCGGTTCTCTCTGGCCGCACATTAGCCGGTCAAAGCGTTCTTTCATTTCATTGGCCGCCGCCCTGGTGAAGGTGATCACCAGGATCTGTTCCGGTGCAATATGGTATTCTTCGATCAGATTTCTTGTCCTGTGAGTGATCACCAGGGTTTTACCGGAACCGGGCCCTGCAAGTACCATTGCAGGACCCGGTCCATGATGAATTGCCTGCTCCTGAGCAGGATTCAGCGACATATTATTCTGTGGCCTCCTTCAGTTTCTCAATCCCCAGCCGGATTCTTCTCAGAGACTCATCCTTTCCCAGAATTTCCATGATCTCATAGGCACCGCCCGGTGTCATCTGCTTCCCGGAAACAGCGGTACGAAGAGGCCAGAGTACCCGGCCGTTCTTCAGTTCCTTCTCGGCCACATAGGAAGAGACCATCTCCTTCAGGCCGTCCATGCTGTAATCCTCCCAGGCTTCCAGCCGGGGCAGAATATCGTTCAGCACTTCCAGAGAATTCTCTGTATTCGTCTTCATCTTCTTATGGGTATACATGGAAACATCATATTCCGGAAGTTCTTCAAAGAAATCGATGGCCTCCGCAATTTCCGGGAATACTTCAATTCTTGTCTTCATAAGATCCGCGATCTTAACCACATCGACGTCCCGGGTCACCACGGAGCGGACCACCGGAAGGGCTTTTTCCAGGTAGGCCTCCTCGTCCATGGCCTTGATGTACTCCCCGTTCATCCAGCGAAGCTTCGTCATATCGAATACTGCCGGGGACTTGTTGATGTGGTGATAATCAAATTTCCGGATCAGCTCTTCCAGGCTCATGATCTCCTGGTTATCCTCCGGACTCCATCCCAGAAGAGCCACGAAGTTAACGACAGCCTCATTCAGGAAGCCCTGCTCGATCAGGTCTTCATAGGAAGAATGTCCGCTGCGCTTGCTGAGCTTCTGATGATTTTCATCGGTAATCAGCGGGCAATGTACATAGATGGGTTCTTTCCATCCAAATGCCTCATACAGACGGGTATACTTAGGAGAAGAAGAAAGGTACTCATTTCCTCTCACCACGTGAGTGATTCCCATCAGATGATCATCCACCACATTGGCAAAGTTGTAGGTGGGATATCCGTCGGATTTGATCAGGATCATATCATCCAGCTCTGCGTTCGGCACCGTGATATCTCCGTAAATCTCATCATGGAAGGTGGTGGTTCCCTCATTCGGGATGTTCTGACGGATGACCCAGGGCTTGCCGGCGGCCAGATTGGCTTCGATCTCCTCCGGACTCAGATGCAGGCAGTGCTTGTCATACATTGCTACTTCCTTATCACCCACGGTCTGATGCAGGCTCTCCAGCCGTTCCTTGTCACAGAAGCAGTAGTAAGCCTCTCCCTTTTCAATCAGCTCTTTGGCATATTTCAGGTAAATCCCGGCTTTCTGACGTTCACTCTGCACATAGGGGCCACAGCCGCCATCCTTATCCGGGCCTTCATCATGGGTAAGACCGGTCATCGCCAGGGTTCTGTAAATAATATCCACGGCACCTTCCATATACCGTTCCTGATCGGTGTCTTCGATTCGCAGAATGAAATCTCCGCCTTCGTGCCGGGTAATCAGATACGCATACAGCGCGGTTCTCAGATTGCCTACATGCATGCGCCCGGTGGGACTGGGAGCAAAACGAGTTCGAATCTTGTTAGCCATAGTATTTCTCCTGTCTTAAAAAAATTTTCATAAAGCCTTCACAATGCATTTCTTGCATCCATCCCTCAAAATTGCTACAATTACACTGACAAAATCAAGAACACCTCAGCGTTCCTGATTCACATGATAATTGTGTCTGGAGGAGTATTATGTCAGACCTTCCCATGCGGGCCAGGCCCGAAGAATTAAATTTTTCCAATCTTACTGCCGAGCAATTAAGCAGCATTGCCAGTCAGGGCAGTTTTTTTGTGGACGAACTGATTCCCTATCAGGAATTAATGATGATGTATAATTGCGCCATCCGGGAAGTCCGCACCAAACTGGAAGTGTTGAACGCGGATCTTTCCGTGCGTTATAAGAGGAACCCCATCGAGTTCATGAGCTACCGGATCAAAAAGCCTGCCAGCCTGATTCAGAAGATGAAAAGCCGGGGACTGCCGGTATCCGTTTCCGCCATCGAAGGAAATATCAACGATGTCGCCGGTATCCGGGTGATCTGTTCCTTTATCGATGACATCTATGCGGTCGCCGCCATGCTGACCCAGCAGGATGACATTACTCTGATCGAAACCAAAGATTATATAAAGAATCCCAAAAGCAACGGGTACCGCAGCCTTCATCTGATCGTGGAGATTCCGGTCTTTTTCTCTGACCGCAAGAAGGACATGCGGGTGGAAGTACAGATCCGGACCATCGCCATGGATTTCTGGGCCAGTCTGGAGCATCAGCTCAAGTACAAGCAGTCTATCTCCAACGAAGATGTCATAGTAGCCGAGCTGAAGGAGTGCGCCGAGGACATCGCTGCCACAGACCGGCGGATGATGGAGATCCGGGATAAAATCAATGCCGGATCCCTGGACATCTCGCCCATGGATGATTTTATCGATAAGATAAACCGCTTCCAAGTGGCCACCTTATAGGCTTCTTTTATCCCGAAAGGAGTTCAAGACTCGCCTGCGAGTCATCAAGAATCCTGCGTCAGAGAATCAAGAACGCCTCGGCGTTCTTGCCGCGCCGCGCAAGGTGCGAAGCACCTTCCTTATTGCGCGGCTGCGATCCGCCAGAGGCTTTAATCTCTGACGCGGGTTTGTATCCCACGTCTGAGACGAGTTTCCATGCGTCAGAGATTGAACTTACCGCTCCGGATATGCGTTATACAAATCGGAAAGCTGGCGGATCAGGGAGCGGAGTCCCTCTTCCGATACGGTATCTGCCACCATCATCTCGTAGTTATCAAAGTACAGATCAAAGCTCACCAGGAAATCATCCCTGTGCCGCTCGGCTTCTACTTCTAGAACCGGTTCGATGTACTGACCCTTGTAGTGAAAAGACTCCCCATCTGCCAGTTTCTGCAGTTCATCGATCAGTTCTTTCAGCTCATATGTCAGAAGGAAGGGTTCTCTGAATACCGCCGGTCCATATCCTTCCCTCTCGTGGCAGACCTGCAGCATCAGCCAGTTGGCATCGTAACTGTAATCCCCCGGCCGGCTCAGCTCGGCGTCCGGATATTGATATTGAAGGATCTTCCATTCCAGACTTTCTGTGTCATTCTTAAAAATCATAGGTATCTCTCCTTTGCCTGCGCTCTATTATAGCAAGACTGCTATTTTCAGGCAAGACCTTAACCGGCCAAATCCTCTCAAACCTCGTATATTTCCCTTGCGAAAGAACCTCCGTCATATTATAATAGCGAGGATAAGCACTGAAACCGCATCATATTCAGTGCGTCTAAAATCACATTCAGAGGAGAGCAATTAAAATGCAGACTGGTATTTTATACGGTGTGGGCGTAGGCCCCGGAGATCCTGAACTTATGACACTGAAAGCCTGCCGCCTGATCCGCGAAAATGAAGTCATCGCACTTCCCGGAAAAGTACCGGTGGATACGGTAGCCTATAAAATCGCCGTTCAGGCAGAGCCGTCCCTGGCGGAAAAGACACTGATTCCCATCTATTTCCCCATGACCATGGATCTGGCGGAACAGCAGCGCTGTCATGAAGCCGGAGCTGCCACGGCCGAGGAATATCTGAAGCAGGGGAAAAATGTGATTTTCCTGACTCTGGGGGATCCGACCATCTACTCCACCTTCAGCTATATCCAGCACATCGTGGAAGATCACGGCTATACCACCGCACTGGTGAGCGGCATCACCTCTTTCTGCGCCGCTGCCGCCCGGGTGAACCGTTCTCTGACGGAGTGGAACGAGCCGCTGCACGTCATCCCGGCCCGCCAGAATCTGGATCATTCCCTGAATGCCCCCGGCACCTATGTCCTCATGAAATCCGGCTCCAAGATGAATCAGGTGAAGAAGCTTCTGGCCGAGAGCGGACGGGAAGTCGCCATGGTGGAAAACTGCGGCATGCCGGAAGAACATGTCTACTACAGCACAGAGGAGATTCCCGACGATGCCGGGTACTACTCCCTGATCATTGCCAAAGAAAAACGTTCCTGATTCAGAACTAAGCTGACCTGATACTTTTCTCATAAAAATGACTCCATGGCCGCGGCCATGGAGTCATTTTTCGTTTCACATACATCCGTCCTTCCGGTTTCTCCCATACAGCGGGTCATCCTCAGACGCGGGTTCTTCCTCAATCTCTTCCTCAATCAGTTTAGCAAAAACGCGATGTATAAAGAAAGAACAAAAATTTTTCCCGTTGCCTTATAATAAACCACGCCGGCCTCTATCAGATGACCGGCACAATACAGTTCATGTCCATCCATCCGATTGACAAATTCCTGTATATTTCATCAATGTGGCGTAGGCTTCCGTATAGGAGATTCCTTTTTCACGACAGATCTTCTTCAGATCCTCATATTCCGGATACCGGCGGACGATACCGTTCCAGGTACATACCTTCATATGGACAGACCCCAGAGGAGTATCCAGAATCTCCATGGACCGCGCCATCACACTGCGCTCCATCTCCGTCCGACGGATTCCGATCGTTGTGGTTTCCCGGAAGATCCGTTCCTCGATCTTCTCCCGGTCGCTTTCTGTACAGATCACGGAGAGCAGCCAGGCCGGCCGGTTTTTCTTCATGTAGATCGGTGTGTAGAAAACATCCCGCGCGCCGTCCTCGAACAGACGCTCCATAACAAATCCCAGCGCCTCCCCGGAGATGTCATCCATATTTGTCTCCAGCTTCACGATGGTATCCTTCGGATGGGTGATCTCCTTACACGGACTGCTATTCTTCGACAGGCAGTGATTTCCTGCGACATCCCTCTCAGATACCGTCTCCAGCAGCATGGCCCGCAGCAGACTGGGGCGATTGTAATTGCGTTTGCCGGCTCCCAGGCCGCAGGCCAGAATCCGGACATTCTCCGGCAGATGTTCCCCGGTCCGGATGGCGGCGACAATGGCTGCCCCTGTGGGAGTGACCAGTTCTCCCTCTGTATCCACCGGATGAAGCGGCAGGCCACAGGCGGAAGCGATATTCACCACCGCCGGCACCGGCACCGGAATGATCCCGTGCTGACAGCGGATCGACCCATGCCCCTCCGCCAGAGGGGAAACGATGACTTCATCCACACCCAGGCTTTCCAGACAGACGGCAGCCGAGACAATATCCACGATGGAATCAACCGCGCCCACCTCGTGGAAATGAACTTCATTCACCGGGACACCGTGGGCCTTAGACTCCGCTTCCGCCAGGATAGTGAAGATACGCACGGCCAGTTCCCGGGCCTTTTCCCCCATCGGGGTCTTCTGCAGAATATCCAGGATCTCCGGCATCCCCCGGTGCACATGACTGTGAGTATGCTCATGGCTCTGGGTATGTTCGTGACCGTGGGTATGTTCGTGGCTGTGCTCATGGTCGTGGCTGTGCTCGTGGTCGTGGCTGTGTTCGTGGTCGTGGCTGTGCCCGTGGTCGTGCTCGTGGGCATGTTCGTGGGTCTCGTGGCTATGCTCATGCCCATGCAGATAGGCCATGTCATGATCCGGATTATCCTCCGGGTGATCCAGGATCACATCAAAATCGCAGGCATCCAGTCCGGATTTCTGCACCCTTTTCACATCGATCCGAAAGCCGTCCAGGGGCATATCGGAAAGCACTCTCTTCAGTTTCTCCAGGTCCGCTCCCAGATCCAACAGAGCCCCCACCGTCATATCGCCGCTGATTCCGGAATTACACTCCAGATATAATATCTTCGTTTTCACTGTTTCTCCCCTCTTCTTATGGTAGGCAATCCTGGGTGTGCCGTCATCCGTCCAGATCCGTCCACACCGAACGAAGCCGTTCTTCTCCAGCAGATGCTGCATGATATGATTGTCATCATGGGTATCGATCCGGATGTTGTCTGCCCGTTCCTCACACCACAAAAGAACATCCCGCAGACAGCCGCGCTGTTTTCCGCTGCTGGCGATCCGGTGAATCACGCTGTAGGGTTCGTCGTTGAGCCAGTGCCCTTCCTCAATCACCCGGTATGTAATATCCTCCCCGGCGGCGAAGTAAAACACCGCCAGGACCTCCTGCGGATCCGTCAGCACAAACAGACGTTGCTCTTCCATGTCCCGCCGGATCTGTTCCTCTGTGGGCCGGCTGTCTCCCCACTGGTTAGGATTACCGTTTTCCCGCATTCTCCGGCGTGCTGCAGCATAAATCGCCTGAATCGCCTCCCAGTCCTCCGGAACCGCGGCTCTGACAACTCTGTCTCCTGACATAATGAAGCCCCCCTGAAAAGTTATGAAATCAGTATAACCGTTCTCCTATCATTTGTCACGTAAAAAAGGGGCTGTAAAAAAATGAGGATGTAATCCTCAGGCTTCACATCCCCCCGCGCCGTGCAAGGTGCGAAGCACCTTCCGCACCGCACACGTGCGCTTCTTCGTTCCACTACGGTCGGCGCTAAGCGCTCATCCACTGGATGAGCAGCGCCCTCGCGGAGCGTTTATCTCGGAGCAGATGATAAAAAACTGGCATTGTTCATAATTTTGAGGAATAACTGAAAATACTACCTGCTTACGTGTGGTCTGCCGCCGCGTAGATCACTAAATAATCCTGATCCGTTCGTATTAACTCGCTTATAATAAAAATACTACCTGTTTTTGCCTTTTAAACGAGTGGAATCTGACAAGAATGGATAGTATTTTTGTAACAGACAACAGAATCCGAACAATTGAGACCTAAAACGGCATTGCTTTATGATTTTGATAAAAAACAGAGGTAGTATTTTTCTTGCAAATTCCAATATACGAACATGGGCTATACATTTCCCGGCAGCAATCCTGGCAGTGCCCCAGAGCCCAATCAAAATAGAGGAATTCTCCCGGCTGTGCCCCTGCGCGATGCGCGGTCGGTCCTGCCGACAATATTCCTTGTACGCGCATCTGCGCATCCCCACGGAGTGTTTTTGTCTCATGGGAAATTTCTTCGAAATTTCCCATGAGACAAAAAAGACTGACGGAAAAACCGTCAGCCTGCATTCTTACATTCCCGCTCGAGAATCTCGTTCAGAGCGGAGCCGCTGCTGGTGTGGCAGCGGACGATATTGGCGCTTCCTCTCTCTGCTTCTGCCAGAGCACATTTGACCATCTTGTGGGATACGGTATTGGTAAACAGGATCAGAAGATCCGGCGTGCCGATCTGTCCTGCCAGGTTGGCAGCCATCTGCGTGAATACCTTCGCTTTACAGTGATGTGCTTTACATATTTTCTTGTACTGGCTTACCATACGGTCGTGTCCGCCTATAATTACAACGCTCATGTTCTGTGCTCCGCTCCTTTCCTGATGATACGATGTTCCGCCGGCATCGTTGCTGCCGGACCGACACACGAGAATCGCGAGGGATTCCTGAAAAAGAACTCCTTATGCTTATGCCTCTGCCATGGCGGCGCCGAGCTTCCGGCAGGCCTCCAGCGCATCGTCGTCCGGTGTCTCATTGGCGATGACACCTTCTCCTCCGATGACTTCGGCTCCGGCTTTCTGAGTTCGCTCTACCCAGTCACGCATCCACTGACCATCTCCCCATCCATAGGAGCCAAACAGTGCGATCTTCTTTCCGGACATGGAGCTCTCCAGATCCGAGACAAAGGGCTCGACGATGGTCTCTTCCAGAACCTCGTCTCCCATGGCCGGGCAGCCCAGTGCATAAACAGCCTCCTTGGCCAGTTCATCGGCGGAATAACCGTCCATATCGATCACTTCTGCTTCTTTTCCTGCGTTGCGAATTCCCTCAGCCACTGCATCGGCCATAGCCTGTGTGTTACCACCCTGAGACCAGTAAACGACTTTCATTGATATTTCCTCCTGGTAAATAATCAAGAACGCCTCGGCGTTCTTGCCGCGCCGCGCAAGGTGCGAAGCACCTTCCTTATTGCGCGGCTGCGATCCGCCGGAGGCTTTAATCTCTGACGCGGGTTTGTATCCCACGTCTGAGACAAGTTTCCATTTGCGCATTCCTCTCACGACTAAAGTCACAAGAATCCTGCGTCAGAGATTGGAAATCTTTAATCCCACGATCAGAGGGGCACACTGCATTGCCAGCTGCCGTTCCAGTCCGTAGGGATCCATATTCTGAACCATCTGCAATATATCCTGACTCATTGGTAAGTCTCCTTGTTATTATATCCGGTAGATTAGCTTTAACTAATCTTCATTTAATATATCTAACTTCCAATTTTCTGTCAAGCTCACTATTGACGAAAGATTTTCATTAGAAACGAAAAAAGCCTCTCGCCTGAGCGAGAGGCTGCGCGATACGCGGTCGGCTCTGCCGACATAATTCCTTATACGCGCATCCCACGGATTATTTTTATATGTAATTACATCATTCTTCCGGCCAGTTATCTTCCAGGAAAGACTCATCGGCCGATCCCTTTTCTTCCTCCGGCCGCTTTCCGGATTCGGAGCTCCGGGCCTCGGAGATCGAGGGCTTCTGCGCTGTCTGCAGCAGGGAATCCCCGGCAGGGGGTGCCAGCAGATGCAGTTTTTCACCCAGTCGGATCAGCGCCGTACCCTTGGGAATATTCAGCAGTTCGGCCCGTCCCAGCGCACCGATCCGGATCATGAGGGCAAAATAGACGATGACCGCCAGGAGAATGGATAATGCCAGTGCAATGACATTGCTGTGGATGACTGAATAAACTGCCTCATAGCCTCCCCAGGCTACGATTCCCATGCAGGCCGATGACAGGGCCGGCATGAAGAAGGTCGTCGTGATCTCCTGTTTATAATCCAGATATTTCCGTACGGAAAGCTGATTCAGGAGACACATGGAGAAAGAATAAATAATCGTAGCCGCTACCAGGGCATAGAGATCGCAGTTCGTATACAAAAGCAGGGGAACCAGAGCAACTGTCTGAATCACCAGAGCGATGGCCGCATGGATCACCGGCCGGTTCACCTGTCCGATTCCCTGCAGAACGGCGTTCGTCAGGGTGGAAAGGGAATAGAATACCACCGATACGCTCAGAGTGCGAAGCAGGGAAGAGGCCAGTTCCAGAGAATCCTTCTGAGGGAACAGCAGCTGGGTCACGGGCTTTGCCAGTACCGCAAGACCCACGGCGGCCGGGATGGCAACGATCATCGTGGTTTTCACCGCCAGTGAAACTTTCCCGCGGGTTTCGTCGGGATCTCCTTTCACATAGGTGGCCGAAATGGTCGGCAGCATCACAGAGGAAACGGAAGCCGCAATGGCAATCGGTATGTTGATGATCACCATGGTCTTTCCGCCGTAAATACCGTAACGGGTCGCTGTCTCTGCCGAAGAAAGCCCCTTCACAAAACGCATAATCCGGATATAGATCGTCTGATCCAGCGAGGTACTGAAATTATAGATAAAGGTACTCAGGATGAAGGGGGTCACCACCATAAAAATCAGAGCAAAGATGGCACGGTCTGACATCCGGTTCTGACTCTGGTCTCTGGCAGCCTTCCGGCGGATATAACGACTGTTGGCACGATACAGCAGGGCCATGAACAAAAGAGCTGCCAGTACGCCGGCTCCGGTACCCACCGAACTTCCCATGGCACCACGGATCGCCCGGGTCGTGGCATCGGCCCCCGAGGATGCCGTATGAATCAGGATCCAGGCGGCAAGAATACTGACGATGGCATTGATCAGCTGTTCCAGAATCTGCGAGAAGGAAGTCTGGGTCATCGTGCGGTGTGCCTGGAAATATCCACGGAACACACCAAGAAGACCCGACAGGAAGATGGTCGGTGCAAAGATCCTCAGAACAGGAACGGCATTTTCATCTACCAGAACACCGGCAAAGAGGTAAGTCAGAACACTGGCGACACCACCTACCACGATAACATAAATAAAGGCACATTGAAAAATCCTATGTGCATTCCGGTACTCCTTCAGCGCCAGTTTCTGTGCAATCACTTTGGAAATGGCGGAAGGGATGCTGTAGGAAGCCAGCAGCAAAATGATGGTATATATATTATAAGCGGTACTGTAATATCCGTTACCCTCATCACCGATGATGCTGGTCAAAGGGCTCCGGTACAGTATCCCGATAATCCGGACGATGATTCCGGCGGCGGCCAGAATACCTGCCTGCCGGATAAAATCTCCCTGACTGTTATTTCTACTCATAGCAGTCCAATCTCCTGATCATGACTTTTATCTTCTCTCTACAGACGATACAAGAACAATCCATTACACAGCTTGGGCTCAAACCAGGTGGATTTCGGCGGCATCGTTGCATCCGCATCCGCCACTGCAAACAGCTCCTCCATGGAAGTCGGAAACAGAAGGAATCCCACCGTATCCGGGCGGCTGCAGCTGGACAGCACCTGTTTTTCCTGCTCCATACCGCCGGCGAACTCCAGCCTCGGATTGCTTCTTGGATTATCAATCCCCAGTAAAGGCCGGAGAATCCGGTCCTGCAGGATCGATACATCCAGACAGTCCGGTTTTTTCTCCGGACGATACTCCTCATGGAAGGTAAGCAGATATCTTTCGCCGCTCAGGCACAGGATGAACTCTCCCCGCCGGGAAGGTTCCCGGGAAGCGTCACAGGATTCCACATCAAACCACGGGCGAATCTCCTCCAGGAACTGTTCCTTTGTCCGTCCGTTCAGTCCTTCTACGATTCTGGCATAGGGAAGTATCTTCAGCTGAGAATCCGGGAAACAGACGCAGGCCAGATAATTCCAGGGTTCTTTTCCCGTGTAGTCCGGATTCTCGCGCCGGCGTCTCCGGCAGATCTCCACAGCTGCCATCACCCGGTGGTGACCATCGGCAATATACAGATCGCCGCAGAAATCCATCTCCCTGGTGACCCAGGCCAGGTCTTCCGGGCGGTTAATCTTCCAGATCTGATTATGAACACCGTTTTCTGAGATAAAATCATAGAGCGGATCCTCCTGCTGCTTTTCCCGGATCCACTGATCCATACGCTCCCTGGCACGGCATGCCATCAGGATGGGGCCTCCGATCTGTACACCGCATTCTTCGATATGCTCTGCCAGATCTTCCAGCTTGCTCTCCCGTATGGTTTCATGGGCATGAACATGGCCGGACAGAATCTCATCTATCGGTGTCCGTCCCACCAGCCCGATCTGGGCATGATCCCGGATCTCCAGACGATAAAGGTAAAATGCCTCTTCTTCATCGTCCAGCATCCGCCCTTCCTGCAGCCAGCTCTGTAAAAACTCCGAAGCCCGGCGATAGGCAAAAGGATCGTCTCCCACAAGAGCCCTTGGATGCACAATACGAGAATAGCTGTAGGGATTCTCTCTGACTTTTTTTCGGATAGCCTCCTTGCTCAAAGCACTATGGGGACCCGTCGCAATACGTGCCGCCAGTTCCGGCTGCGGACGTATACAGGTTAACGGTTGCAGGATAGCCATATCCGGCTCCTTTCTAAACGGTTTCTTCCGTCAGCATCTGACGGGTAACATATAGTATAACAGATTTTCCGTAGAAATGGTATATAAAATCTCATCGAATATGAATAAGTGAAAAAGCACGCATTCCCGCCAGAAAACGGAAAGGCCGGATCGCTTAAATGCAATCCGGCCTGACTATACCGCACCATTTTCTCATTACCAGGTTCGTTTAAAGTGTTTCTTCCTGTACTGTCCGGGTGTCATGCCTGTAAATTTGCGGAAGGTCTTGGAAAAATGGCTCTGTGAGCAGAATCCCAGATACTGACCAATCTCCAGCAGGCTGTATTCCGAATACTGAATCATACTTTGTGCTTCTCTTACCCGGCTCTTCTGAATGAATTCGCTGACGGTTTCGCCCGTTTCTTTTTTAAACAGTGCACTGAAATATGTCTCTGAAAGTCCCGCATTATCTGCAATCTGTTTCAGAGAGATGTCATAATGCAGATGACGCAGAATATAATCGATCGAGAGTTTGACTTTCTCACTCATCAAAACATCCGATTTATTCTCATTGACCCTTGTTGTAAAGTCAATTACGGCTCTCTTATAGATGTCCCACCAGGCTTCCGGTGTGTCGCAGCTGTCTGCTTCCATGATGTAGTTGTTGCCCAGCATAAAAGCCTCTTCATCACCAAGGCCTCCATCCAGTGCCGCCCGGGCTGCGATAGCAATTCCAACAATAACCGTATATAACTGCTGTCTCAGAGGATCTGCCGACATCTTCTCGACTCTCTGATGTTCTGCACTTTCCAGATACTTAACAACTCTCTTCAGATCACCTTCCATGATCATACCGTTCAGCATCTTTTCCTGAGCATACTTTCCTGTCGCCCGAATCTCATCCCTTGTCTGTGTAATCTCGCGGTGGACGTGCTTCGGCGTCACTTCCGTCCCCGTCATATTTGTATTCTGATCCATCCGTCACCCCTGTCTTTCTTTACTGTCTTAATAAATATGCAAATTGAATAGGAACTACTGTAATATAAAACGTCATATATTTCCAGTTGTTTTTCAACCATTTTTCATAAAAACAGCTGTTTGCTTAATTTTAACGTCTCAAATGATTATACTACAAAACCATTACAATTGGCAATACCATATTTTGTCTTTTTTGAGTTATTTTGTATTTTTTTATCTTGAATACCCCAGGCTATAAAATTGTCTTCCTTCCATCCTGCATAATTATAAATATATGATTACAGTTTTTCTATATTTACATAGTACACACAATTTCCGGAATCCGTTGTGTAATACATCTGAAGATAGATGGTCTGTTTCCGGTCAATGGGGAGTCTGGCAGTTCGTTTGCTCCGGTATTGCTTCAACGTCACTTTTTTGTTTTTATAATATTTCCGATAGGCATAGGCCGTTGTCAGGTAGAGGCAGTCGCTTTTCCCGCCCTGGGTAATGGTGGTTCTCGGCTTCAGCTCACCGCCTCGCATTCTCTTAAAAAACAGCAGTCCGTAGTTCACGTCCTTTGCCGTGATCGGCAGAGTCTTTACGGAATAAACCGTCATGAGATAAATGCCTCCCACCGGGGCCGTAAAACCGACGTAACTGTCATTGGCCGTCTGTTTCACACGGTTTTTTCCCAGCTGAAGAGCCGGGGCCATGGTATAATCCTGTCTGGCCCGAAGACGTTTTGTTGCAGCCTCCGTATATTCCGGCAGGACCAAAAAGCTGAATAACATACCGAGAAGGAAAAATCTGATCCATCTTTTTTGATTCATTTTACTCCTTTCATCCCTCCGGGAGCATATTTGCTCTATTATTATATCACATATTCCCCCTGCATAACAACAAAAAAATACAACTCATGGAATCTTGCAAAAAAATGAGGCGAAACCGCCCCATTTTCTTTCTTCTGATCCTGATCGTTTTTCCTTATTTTCTTTCGGACTCTGCGATCTGTATGTTTTTTACCGTCTGATCCGACAGATAGCCGCAGGATCTCAGTCCTTCTTCGAGCACCTGGTTCCACTTATCACGGCTCAGCCGGAATACCGTGTCGTCATTTAATTCCACCGTACATACGCTGGATTCCTCATCCTCCCGGGAATCCGAGACCCGGTACATATTTTTGCGGCTGATGACTCCCATTTCTTCGAGGGTATTTACCATTCGGTACACCGTAGCAGTCCCGATCTCGCTGTCTTTTTTTACCGCTTTATAATAGATCTCTTTGCAACAGGAACAGTCACCTTCCAGGATAATGTCCAGCAACATCAACCGCTGCTTCGTAATACGGCAGCCTTTTTCCCGAAGCTGATGTATGATTCGCTCTTTTTTCTGCAGGAGCGATCGTTGATCTGAATGGATACCCGACGGATATTGCATATCTACGTATATGACCTTTCTCAATGCCCATATTAGTCTTCCAACATCGAGATTAGTATAATGCAACTATTGTTTATTGTCAAGAACCATGGGTAGTTTTTTCTTCTCCTGCGAGGCGATTGATCTGCGTCGCTATATAGCCCGCACCATAGCCATTGTCAATGTTGACTACGGCAATTCCGTTGGCACAGGAATTGATCATGGTCAGCAAAGCCGATACACCGTGAAAACTGGCGCCATATCCGATGGAGGTGGGAACGGCAATCACCGGTTTATCCACCAGTCCTCCCATCACACTGGCCAGAGCCCCTTCCATCCCGGCCACAGCCACAATGCAATTGGCCGCCTGGATCTGAGGCAGTCTTGCCAGGAGGCGGTGAATCCCGCTGACACCGACGTCATAGATCCTCTCGACGTAACTACCAAAATATTCGGCCGTCTGTGCCGCTTCCTCCGCCACGGCAATATCCGCGGTCCCGGCCGTACATACAGCAATACAGCCGGAAAGCTTCTTGTCCTTCTTTTCTATCTTGATAATATGCGAAAGAGGATCATACACGGTCTGAGGCAGCTCCTGACGGATCATCTCGAACTGCTCGGCGGAGGCTCTGGTCCCCAGCACCTCTCCTTCCGTTTCATAGAGTTTCCGGAAGATAGCCTTCAGATGATCCGGACTTTTTCCGCTGCAGAAAATCACCTCCGGGAAACCGGAGCGCACTTTTCTGTGCAGATCCAGTTTTGCGTATCCCATCTCTTCAAACGGCTCCCGCCTCAGATGGCCCTCCGCCTCCTCCAGCGTCATCTCTCCCTGCTGCAGCTTTTGCAGAATTTCTCTCGTCTCCATCTGCCTTCCTCCTGCTGTTTTTCCACTTGAAATTACAAAAAAGAATAAATCCTGTATTCTGGCATCAAGAACGCCTCGGCGTTCTTGCCGCGCCGCGCAAGGTGCGAAGCACCTTCC
>CAMOYN010000027.1 GCA_946630035.1 uncultured Lachnospiraceae bacterium | reverse complement strand
TTCCGGCTATTCCCGGAAGCAGCAGGAACAGATCCGGGCGCTGGCAGAACAGCGCGGTATGTTCATGACCGCCGGCAGCGATTATCACGGAAAAAACAAGCCGATCTCGCTGGGCGAGACCGGCCTGGACGAGGCAGACTGGCAGACCGAAGGCCTGCAGAGATTTCTGGCCGGTGGGATATTTCGTTGAAATTTCCCATCCTTTTTTAACCAGACAAGGACGAAACAAGGATGGAACCGTGATGAAAGTTAGCGATTGACAAATTTCCGGCAGGCGCGGTAGACGGGAAGGGGCCGACCATTGCGCGGATCTTCTTGATGGGATATTTGTCGCGGTCGCCCCAGAGGATCGTGACCTCCTTGCCATTTTGCTGTTTTCCGAGATCCGGCAGCTGGAAGAATATGACAGAATGCATGGCGTTTCCCTGGTCCGAACCCTGAGAACCTACCTCGACTGTTTGCTGAACCAGTCCAGGACCGCCGCTACATTACAGGTAAACCGCAGCACTGTGATACGGCATCTGGAAACGATCCGGGAGGTCACCGGAATCCAGATGGAAAAAAGCTCGGTGATTTTGCTGCTCCGCCTGACAATGGCGGAGAAATACCGGATGGATATGGTAAAAACTACACAGTAAAGAACAGTAAAGAACAGAAAAGAACAGAAAAGAACAGTGAAGAACAGTAAAGGACAGTAAAGAACAGTAAAGAACAGTTCAACGATTGCAAAACAGTAAAGAACAGAAAAGACCGCTGCCGGCAGATGCCGACGGCGGTCTTCATTATCTCGTTGCTATTATATTATGCTTCATCGCGCTTTATCTCGGAAGCAGATAAAACTCCCACCTCTTTAGGTGGGAGTAAAAGAACAAACTCATCTCAGTGGGAGTCCAATCTCCTTCCGAGATAAACGCTCCGCGAGGATGCGCACGTGTGCGGTGCGGAAGGTGCCATACGGCACCCCGCACACGGCGCGCAAGACTCGCAAGCGAGTCTTGAAATTATACTGCATTGTACATTTTTGAGTTTACAGCGCAGAAACCTGTGTCTTTTCGAAACCAAGGCCCATCTGACGGACCACGGGGATCAGTACCTTGCCGAGGGCCAGCACCAGAACGGCAGCTGCGATGGCTTCCGGAATACCGGAGGCGGTAACAGTACCCATCACCAGACCCCAGACGGCGGTGACAGCGACATCTTTGACGGCGGCATACTGGCCGGCCAGCAGTACATAGATGCTTCCCATAACAAAAACGGTGTTGGTCATAGAACCGACAAAACCGACGATCGGAAGCGCGATAATGTGATTTACCTTAACCTTCTGCAGCAGGATCCACAGCCATCCGGCAACCACACCGATCATAATGCGGCAGCCAACCGAGATCCAGACCGCTTTCAGAGCGCCTACCACACCGGTCGTGCTCATGAAAGGAGAGAAGGCGAAGGAAAGCAGGGTGGGAGCCATCGTATTCGAAATCATCGAGCAGAGACCAAAAACCAGACCCAGTATAGCACCAGCCGCCGGCCCCAGCAGAATAGCACCCAGAATGACGGGGATGTGCACGGTTGTTGCCTTGATTACCGGCAGCTGTATCATACCCAACGGCGTATTTGCCAGCACGATGACGATGGCTGCCATAAGTGCAACACTGACCATCCAGCGAGTGTCATGTTTTCTCTTGTTCATATTCAGTTGTCCTCCTTGTTATCATTCCCGTAACCGGGATACAATACAATGCGGAGAGAGTATAACACATTATTTCTTCGAAAACAAGCAAATTCACCAAAAAACCACAAAGTGAGGAGGAGACAGGGGACGGTCCTTTGTCTCCGGCGCCTTGCTGGTGTAAGGAGACAAAGGACCGTCCCCTGTCTCCTCAATAAAGTATAAGAAATCTCTTGCATTTTCGGGCTAACTGTGAGAGAATAGGCAGGGTGTCCTCTTTTAATAGGAGGAGTCTGTCCGAACCTCTGTCCTGGGGGGAGGATGGCGAAATACATGGTAAGGGGACGTAGTTGGAGGTAGCAATGAAGAACAAATCAAACATCATCAAACTTGTGGTGATCGCCCTGATCTTTGCTGTAGGCGCTTACACTGCCGGCTTTGGTATCGGTGGCATGGGTAGTGCGAAGAACATTATCCTGGGTCTGGACGTGCGTGGCGGTGTCAGCATCACTTATGAAGTACAGGACGAGTCATTTACGGCAGAGGATTTCCAGGATACGAAGAAGAAACTGGAAGACCGTGCCAATGCACTGAGTACCGAGGCTGAGGTATATGTTGAGGGTGATCGAAGGATCGTTGTTAACATTCCCGGTGAGACGGATGCGGAGAAGACTCTGGAACGTCTGGGACAGCCCGGAACCATCGAGTTCATCACCTATGAGAGTGATGGATCTGAGAAGGTATGGCTGACCGGTGAGCAGATCTCCACCGCGAGAGCGGGTGAGAGAACCGAGGACCTGACCGGTGCCAACGAATATCTGGTAGAGCTGACTATGACCAGTGAAGGTGCTACGGCATTTGCCGAGGCAACTTCTCAGCATATCGGAGAGCCGATTTATATCGTATATGACGGTGAGCAGATCAGTGCACCTACCGTGCAGCAGGCGATCACCGGTGGTCAGGCGGAGATTACTCATATCGCCTCCGCGGAGGAAGCCGAGTATCTGGCTACCATGATCCGTATCGGTAACCTGAAACTGAATCTGGAAACCATCAGCCACAAGACAGTAGGTGCCCGTCTGGGTGCGGAAGCTCTGTCCAAGAGCATCACAGCCGGTCTGATCGGCCTGCTGCTGATCTGTCTGCTGATGATCGTGATCTACCGGATCCCCGGTGTGGTAGCTTCCTTTGCACTGTTCTTCTATACAGTCATGGTGCTGCTGGCACTGAACGGATTCAATATGACTCTGACCCTGCCCGGTATCGCCGGTATTATCCTGGGTATCGGTATGGCAGTGGACGCCAATGTTATTATTTACACCCGTATCCGTGAGGAGATCTATGCGGGTACACCGGTGGGTGAAGCGATCCGTACCGGTTTTAACAAAGCAAATTCCGCCATCATCGACGGTAACGTGACGACCCTGATCGCAGCCATCGTGCTGATGTGGAGAGGTTCCGGTACAGTACAGGGCTTTGCTCAGACTCTGGCCGTAGGTATTCTGATCTCCATGTTCACGGCTCTGATCGTTTCCCGTATCATCATGACCGCTCTGTATCGTCTGGGCGTAAAAGATCCGAAGTACTATGGCACGGAGAAGAAGAGAGCGACCATCGACTTTGTCGGCAGAAAGAAGATTTTCTTCGGCATCGCGATCGCTGTCATCGTTGTCGGCCTGGGTATCGGTATCATGCACAATGGCAAAGGCGACGGTATCTTCAATACCAGTATTGAGTTCGCCGGCGGCCGTGCGCTGACCGTTGACTTTGACAAGAGTTACTCCATCGAGGAGTTCAACAGCGAAGTACTGCCGAAGATCTCTGAGCTCATCGGAAGCACGGACATCCAGGCACAGAAGGAAACCAATACCAACCGTTACACCATCAAGATGAAGGATGTGGAAGAGTCCGTGATGGCTGACGTTCAGGATATGCTGGAAGCTGACTTCGGCGCCGACAAGGGCACCATGGAAATGAGCTTCATCAGCGCCACTGTCAGCCGTGAGATGACCAACAGCGCTATTTCCGCCACGATCATCGCCATCGTCTGCATGCTGATCTACATCTGGTTCCGGTTTAACAACATCCGGTACGCCGCCAGTGCAGTTGCCGCTCTTTGCCACGATGTAATGATCCTGCTGGTATTCTACATGGTATCCCGTACATCCGTCGGCAACGCGTTCATCGCCTGCATCCTGACGATCGTAGGTTATTCCATCAACGCGACCATCGTTATCTTTGACCGTATCCGTGAGCTGGTAAATGCGAACCTGGAGAAGAAGGATTTCGGCACGATCGTAAACGAGAGTATCACCAGTACTCTGACCAGAACGATCTATACCTCCCTGACCACCTTCATCGCCGTATTCATGATCTTTATCATGGGTGTTCCTTCCATTCAGGAATTCACCCTTCCGATCATGGTAGGTATCGTGGCCGGCGGTTTCTCCTCTGTGTGCATCACCGGTCCCCTGCTGTATGTGATCGGCCATAAGGTTCTGGGCAAACCGAGACCCAAGAACCCCGGCGTAACTGCCAACTATGGCAAGAACAAAAAACAGAAAAAGGCAAAGAAAGCGGAAGCTTAAAACGGAAAAACTGAAAAAAGCAGAAACTGAAAAAGCAGAAACTGAAAAAGCGGAAGCATAAGACAGAGGGAGGTGCCCTGTGAAAGATAAAGATTGTATTTTCTGTCTGCTGGCCAATGGAGATATTCCTACGGCAACTTTGTACGAAGATGAGGACTTTCGCGTGATCCTGGATCAGGGTCCGGCCAATCCCGGTCACGCTCTGATCCTGCCGAAGAACCACTACAAAGATCTGACAGAACTGGAAGAAACAGTAGCTGCCAAAGCACTGCCGCTGGCCTCCAGAGTCGGGAAACGGATGATGGAGGTTCTTGGCTGCGACGGATTCAACATTGTACAGAACAATGGAAAAGCCGCCGGCCAGACCGTATTCCATTTCCATATCCATGTAATTCCCCGCTATGAGAGCGACGGAAAGATGGTAGAGTGGAAACCCGGCAGCTACGCCGAGGGCGAGACGGAAGCCCTCGCCGCAAAACTGAAATTCTGATAAAAAAGCCGCCAGCGGGGACAGGTCCCGCTGGCGGCTTTTTTATCTCAAAGGATATTTCTTCGAAATCCCCTATGAGATAAAAAACACTCCGTGGGGATGCGCAGATGCGCGTATAAGGAATTATGTCGGCAGAGCCGACCGCGCATCGCGCAGCATCTCGCTTAGGCGAGATGCTTTCTTGAGCCAATGGGGACAGGTCCCGGTGGCCGGAAATTTCCAGCCACCGGGACCTGTCCCCATTGGCTGGGCTGTTGGCTGCCCATTGGCTGTCGAAGCTGTTATCAGTTGAAAAGTTCAATAAACTGTTTTGCCAGGTTGGAGATGTTGTGGCTTTTGTCCCATACCAGGTAGGCCCGGGAGGCGATGGTGGGATTGACGATCCGCCGGGTTACCAGTTTTTTGCTGGCCTGGGCGGCGGTGTTGTTGGCGACGATAGCCACGCCGATCCCTGCTTCCGCCCAGCTGAGGGAAGAGGCGATCTCGTTGTTCTGGCAGATTACGTTAGGCGAAAAACCGCGCTGGCGGCAGTAATTCGTCAGCATATCGTGGTAGCGCCGATGGACGATCAGGGGCATCCCCTTCAGATCTGCCAGGGCGATTTCGTTGCCCGAGCAGTTTTCGAAGAAAGAAGGAACGCCGGCGGCGACGAAGGAGTCGGCATCGTTCTCTCCCAGGGATGCTTCCTTCAGCGGAACACTGTTGTAGATGCTGGTATTGAAAGGCTCACGAACGACACCCAGATCTACTTCGTTGTGCTCCAACATATCGAGTACAGTGGTGCTGTTGCCCTCGAAAATCTGGAAATCTACATTCGGATGCTCGTTGCGGAACGCGACGATGCGCTCCGGCAGAAGATGTGTGCATGCCGAAGAAATGGTTCCTATATGAATGGTTCCCTGGGCATCGGTTCCCAGGTTCTGCAGTTCACGGACGGTGTCATTGACCATGGCAAGAATCTCAATCGCGCGTTCCTTAAGAATCAGGCCCTCATGGGTGATGGTCAGGTTCCTTTTGTCCCGTTCAAACAGCTGGACGCCGAGCTCATCCTCCAGAGCCTTCAGCTGCAGACTGAGCGGCGGCTGGGAGATGTTCAGATTTTTTGCGGCTGCTGTGATGTGGCCGGCCTCGGCAATGGCGAGAAAATACTCCAATTGCTTAAGTGTCATAGTATATCCCCTTTCATAACTTTCATAAAAATGATAAAAGGGCGAAATAACGTTTATCCCTTTTTTCATAAAATTATTGTGTAGTGAAAAAATATCCCTATTTCCCCTAGACATTAAAAATATATAATAAAAGAAGAAAAATGTGAAAACGAGTATAATTCTCCAATATTGGTGTTAATTATAATATAATAATAATTGGAAATCAAGAGAAAAAACAAAAAATAAATATGAAATGTGGGAAATACTTTTTTAAATGTTATATAATGGAATAAGCAAAGATATATAAATGACGAAAACGATTGCGGCCTCGTGCGACGAAAACGATTCCGAAAAGGCAGAGCGCCCGGCCGCAGAAGAGACACCGGAAATCTAAATTGCTTTACAAATCGTGGGTAAATTGGTATTATTAAATGATGATACTGAAAATGGGTGAGTATGGCATAACGTCATCCTCTCTGTATATAGAAGATTTGGAGGATCCCTATGAGAGAACGGAATTCAGAAATTCGTGATATTACACTGGCCCCGTCCGGGCATGATAAGATTGACTGGGTAAGAAGGAATATGCCGCTGCTGCGGAACCTGGAAAAGGATTTTAAAGAGGAACAGCCGTTTGCGGGGCTGAAAGTTGCTCTTTCTATTCACCTGGAGGCGAAGACCGCCTATCTGTGCAAGGTGCTGGCGGCCGGCGGTGCTGATATGTACATCACCGGAAGCAATCCCCTTTCTACCCAGGACGATGTGGCGGCAGCCCTCGTGGAGGATGGTCTGGAAGTGCATGCCTGGTACGGAGCTACCGACGAAGAGTACAATTCTCACATTTCCCATGTTCTGGAAAATGGTCCCCAGATCGTGATCGATGACGGAGGGGATCTGGTTCACATGCTTCACACCGTTTACCGGGATAAACTTTCCGGGGTGATCGGCGGCTGTGAGGAGACGACGACGGGAATCATCCGCCTGAGAGCCATGAACCAGGCCGGCGAGCTGGCCTTCCCGATGGTTATGGTCAATGATGCCGACTGCAAGCATCTGTTTGATAACCGCTATGGTACCGGACAGTCCGTATGGGACGGCATCAACCGCACGACAAATCTGATCGTGGCAGGCAAGACCGTGGTGGTCGCCGGCTATGGCTGGTGCGGCAAGGGAACTGCCATGCGTGCGAAGGGCCTCGGTGCCCGGGTCATCGTGACGGAGGTGAATCCGGTACGTGCCATCGAGGCAGTCATGGACGGCTTCGAGGTCATGCCCATGGAGAAAGCCGCCGCGCAGGGCGATTTCTTCGTGACGGTGACGGGCTGCAGCGGTGTCATCAGCGAGAAAGATTTTGCCCATATGAAAGACGGCGCCATTTTGTGCAACGCCGGTCATTTTGATGTAGAGATTGATGTGGCCTGGCTGCGGGAACATGCCCTGGAGAGCAAGACCATGAGGAACAACATTATCGGATATCGGCTGGAGGGAGACCGCTGGATCTGTGTCCTGGGCGAGGGACGTCTGGTAAATCTGGCCTGCGGCGACGGCCATCCGGCAGAGATTATGGATATGAGCTTTGCCATTCAGGCCCTGAGTGCCCGTTATCTGGCACAGCACGGCAGGGAACTGAAGGAAAAACTGATCCCGGTTCCCCGGGAAATCGATCAGGATGTGGCCCGCCGGAAACTGGCTTTCCTGGGACGTGAGATCGATACTCTGACCAAAGAGCAGGAAGCTTATCTGAACCAGTTTTAATCAAAAATCTATCATTAATACTAAATGAATTATAAAGACGGGACAATATTTAAAAAATTTTAAGAATTTCATCAAAGTCCCATAACGGTTGTGTGATACACTGTTCGTAACAAAGAAGGAAAGGCACGAGGATATTCAGCATGAAAAAACGAGTTGCAGCAGCAGGAGTATTGATTCTGACGGCAAGCCTGGGGCTTGGCGGCTGTGCTCAGATCAATACAGCCAAAGATACGGCCTTGGATATTTTTCAGGATCTGGTCGGAGGACTGGGCGGCGGCAGCTCACCGGAAGATACCATCGCAGCCCAGTCGGTGGCCATGCTGGCCGGTTTAGGAAATGTAGGTCTGCAGGACCGGTATTCCGGGATCGTAGTTTCGCAGGCTACAACCAATATTAATAAGGATGCCGACCGGAAGGTCAAAGAAGTCAAGGTGGAAGTCGGCGATTCGGTAAAAAAGGGAGACATTCTGTTCACCTATGATACCGAGGACATGCAGCTGACGATCGATCAGGGAAAGCTGGAGATCGAGAAACTGAAAAATACCATCGACAGCACGACGAAGCAGATTGAACAGCTGCAGAAAGAACTGAAGAAGACCAAAGAGGGCTCCTCCGAGCGTCTGTCTTATACCATTGATATCCAGTCGCTGGAGGCCGATAACCGGGAGAATGAATACAACCTTCAGGTGAAGGAAGCCTCCCAGAAGCGTCTGGAGGAGTCGGTGGGCAATATAGAAGTCACCTCCCCCATCGATGGCGTGGTCCAGAAGATTAACGCGACAGACGACGAGAGCAGTATGGAGGACGAGTACGGCAGCTATGGAGGCAGCGGTTACAGCGATACCTCCGGGGATGCCTTCATGGTCCTGATGGAGACAGGGAACTACCGCGTCAAAGGTACGATCAATGAGATGAACCGGGATGCCCTGCTCAATATGGAAGGGAATTCCTTCATTATCCGTTCCCGGATCGACAAAACCGTGACCTGGAACGGGTCCCTGGAAAAGATTGATACGGAGAACCCGGTCAGCAACAGCTCCGGTGATTTTTACGGGGACGAGGGCGACAGCGAGATGACCCAGTCCACGAATTATCCCTTCTATGTCGCGCTGGAAAATTCCGAAGGGCTGATGATGGGGCAGCACGTTTATATCGAATTGAACCAGGGGCAGGAAGAAGAGAAGTCCGGTCTGTGGCTCCCCTCCTATTTTCTGGAGAGAACCGAGGACGGAGACTTTATGTGGGCCGCCACCGACAGAGACCGGCTGGAACGCCGGGCCGTCACTGTGGGCGACTATAATGAAGAACTGGATGAATATGAGATCCTGGAAGGAATCACGACTTCGGATTATATAGCGATTTTTGAGGACAGCCTCGAAGAAGGGCTGCCGATCACCCGCTATGATGAAGAGTACTTCGACGATACTCTGGACGATGAGGACGACGAAGGCATGGAAGGCGAGTTCGATGATTTCGAAGACGAAGACTTCGAAGAGGGAGACTTTGAGGATGAGGACTTCGAGGACGAAGAGTTTGAAGGCGAAGACTTCGATGAAGAAGACATGGGCGATGTCGGCATGGAAGTCGGCAACGGCGGCGCAGAGTTTGAGGAAGAAGATCCCAACCTGGAAGACATCAGTATAGAGGATGACTGGGAAGAGGACGACGCCCGCGTGGATGTGCCCATGCCGGAGGACGTGGAGACAGAGGAGATTGTAGGCTGATCCGCAGCGCCGGGGATGACGCGGCGACCCGCCGGAGGGTTTCCTCTCTGGCGTGGGTATGTATCCCACGTCTGAGAATAAAAATACGGAGGCAGATCGATGATTCTGGAACTTGATCACATATTTAAGGATTATCCCCAGGGGAAATTAACCGTTCCCGTCCTGAAGGATGTGTCTCTTCAGGTGGAGGAGGGCGATTATATCGCTATCATGGGGCCGTCCGGTTCCGGAAAAACAACGCTGATGAATCTGATCGGATGTCTGGATGTGCCGACCTCGGGAACCTATATCCTGGCCGGTAAGAATATAGCCAAACAGAACGAGAACCAGATGGCCGAGATCCGGAACCGTTACATCGGGTTCGTATTTCAGACCTTTAATCTGCTGCCGAAACTGTCAGCCCAGGACAATGTGGCCCTTCCGCTGCTGTATGCGGGGGTCGGAAAGCGGGAACGCAGAGAGCGGGCCGCCGAGGCACTGCGAAAGGTGGGGCTGGGCGACCGCCTGAATTTCCGCTCGAATCAGCTCTCCGGCGGACAGTGCCAGCGAGTCGCTATCGCCCGGGCGATGGTGGGAAATCCCACCATCCTGCTGGCGGACGAGCCGACCGGTGCTCTGGACACGAAGTCCGGCGAGCAGGTCATGGAGATTTTCCGGCAGCTGAATGAAGAAGGCGTAACGATTATTATGATCACCCATGAACCGGATATCGCGATGCATGCGAAAAAATTGTATCATATCAGAGATGGTGTTCTGACCGGTCCGGAAGACCGGAGCGAAGACGACTGACAGGACAGCAGGGAAGGCAGGTGAGCACGGATGAAAAAATGGTTAAAACGTTTACTGGCATTGGTTCTGGTGGTGGCTTTGATCGCAGGATCCGTGACAGGGTATAAATACTGGAAATCGAAAAATGCCAAGGCAGTCAAGATTTACAGTGTGGCCGAACTGGCGGAGACCGATTACTGGATGGACAGCGCCGAATCCTACGGCTCGGTCCGTTCCGATAAGACACAGTCGATCTTCGTGTCTCCGACGCAGAAGGTGGAGGAGATCAAGGTGCAGGAAGGCCAGAATGTGAAAAAAGGCGATGTCCTGATGACCTATGACACCACTCTTTCCAAGATCGAAGTGGAAAAACAGGAGCTGGAGCTGCGGCAGATGCAGCAGGATCTGGAAAAATATAAATCGGATCTGGCGAAAGTCATGAAGTATAAACCCGGGAAAAAGATCCCGCCGAAGGACCAGGTGGATGTCGATGGATATACCCCTCCGGACCGGGACGATGACACCATGGAAGGGTCTCCTTCTGTCCCGGTGGGATTTCTTACGATCGATATGGGAAGTCTGCCCCAGTACCTGACGGCAGGCATGACCGGCGCACTGGAACAGCTGATGGATCTCGACAGCACGACCGCCAAGAAGAGTAAGAAAAAGAATAAGAAGGCGGCTAAAGAAACAACCACAGAGCAGGCCGAAGAAGAGACGACGGCAGCGAAAAAGAAAAAGAAGAACAGTAAGAATAATAAGACCGAAGAGACCTCCGCTGACGTAGGTGCGGCTCCCGAGGAGACAACCGCAGAGGAGACAACCGCGGAGGTGACGACACCGGCGGCCACGGTGGACGAAGATCAGGTGGCAGCCGACCGTGTGTCCGCTCTGATCGCAGCTCTTCCCACTTCGATCAGCGCCGATGCGCCGGTGAAGGAAGAGAAGAAGACGGACGAGACCGAAGAAAGCAAGGAAGAGTCCGGAGAAGCAAAAGAGAGCGAGACGCAGGAAACAGAGAAGACAGAGGAAACGAAGGAAACCAGACCGGGAACCAGAGATCAGCAAACCCTGAATGACTGGGCGGTGCAGATCCGTAACGCCAGAATTGCCTATGACGATCTGACGGTGGCGCAGCAGAAAAAAGTCAGCCATGCCATGAAGGAAAAACTGGTGACGGCGGAGAATCAGATCGCGGTGGCTCTGGCGGAAAAAGCCATCCTGGATCTGCCGGATACGGTAGAGGCCAAGGATGAGACCATCGTCATCGGGGCACGGAAACTCTATAATGATCTGACCAAGGGCCAGAGAAAACTGGTGAGAGACTCCCTTCTGCAGAAACTGACGAAGGCGGAGGAGCAGGTGAAGGCAGCCAAAGCCGAAGCGACAGCTCCACAAGAGACTTCCGTCAGCGAGGAGCCGGGAAATCCGGAAACCTCAGCAACAGAGGAAACGACCGGATCGGAATCCGAAGCCGCTGAGACCTCCGGAAGCGATACCGGAGAATCTTCCCTGGCGAATGAAAATGAGTCTTCCTCCACTGACGAGGGAAATAAAGGGAAGAATCCGGAAGAGATTACCACTGAACCGGAAGAAAACAGCGAAAATGTGGGCGAGCCCTCCACTCCGGAAGAGGAGCCGGCCGGGAAGAAAAAATTCTCCCTGCGCAAAAATAATGACATCTCCGGTGAGGAAGAGAGCACCACAGAGGTGGCAGAAAATAACGAGAATCCGGCATCAGATCCCACTGAGGGGTCCGGAAACGGCGAAAATCAGTCGAACGCCCCCACAAACGAGGCGAATAATGGAATAGAGGAGGGGCAGCCCTCCACTGAGGCACCTGAAACCAGTGCGGCAGCGGAAGAATCCTCCACTGAGGCACCGGAAACCAGTGCGGCAGCGGAAGAACCCTCCACCGAAGCACCTGAGAGCACCGAAGCAGCCGAAGAGTCTT
This sequence comes from uncultured Lachnospiraceae bacterium, assembly GCA_946630035.1. Taxonomy (GTDB): domain Bacteria; phylum Bacillota; class Clostridia; order Lachnospirales; family Lachnospiraceae; genus UBA3305. The sequence continues at coordinate 5,710 of CAMOYN010000027.1, read as the reverse complement.
CCTCCGATGGAGAGGAAAGCACGGAAGCACCGGAAGAATCCTCCGCCGAAGAGCCGGAGACCGATATGACGGAAACGAATGCCCCGGAGACAGAGAAACCGAAGGAATCTTCCTCCGACAACGAAGGTTCCACCTCTGCGGAAGAAACCTCGGAACCGGCATCAGAGGAAGAAGAAACCAGTGAAGAAGAAACTTCGGAAGAGGGAGAGACTTCAGAGGCAGAGAGTGAGTCGATCATTGAAGATCCCGGATACCCGGAACTGGAGGGCGGCAAGGGAAAAGAGGACGATCCTTACATCTACCACTGGAACGATAACTGCACCTTTGACCAGCAGTTCCTTGCCTATCTGACCCAGGGCCGGAAGAAGGCCTATGTGACGATTCAGGTGGTGGAACACGAGGATAAAGAAGCCGGCGAAGAGGGCGAGATGCGAGCCTGGTTTACCATGCTGATCTGCCATGAGTCCAATGAATATACCGCGGAGATTCTCATTCTTTCCGTGGGCGAACGGGTGTATGATGTCCGGAAATACGGACAGGATCAGGGGAATGAAGAGACCTCCCTGGAGGAAACCTCGGACTGGGAGGATTTCCCTGAACTCGAGGAAGCCAGTAAAAAACCGGCCAGCGGCAAGGCCCAAAGCCGGGCAAAACTTCGTCTGATATCCGGCCAGGGATCCAGAAAGAATCCTTATCTCTATGCCTGGAATCAGGATCTGGTGCTTACCCAGGCCTCCATGAAGAACCTGTCCAGAAACCAGAAATCCATTTATGAGAATATTCTGATTCTGGAACCGGATGATACCGAGGAGAGTCCTTCGGCCTTCTGGAACATGAAGACCGGTTTCGTGAGAGGCGATTATATATTCCGGCTGCTGAAACTGGGAATTGCCGGCGACGAGTATGACTTGACGGCCTTTAATGAAGAAACCACGGAGGATCCGGACGAGACGGAAGAGTCTACCTACGATCCTTATGACCCGGACGGCCCCGGGGATGACAGTGTCACCTATACCAGAGAAGAGATTGCGGAGATGCGCTCTACCCTGGAGCAGAGCATCCGGGATCTGGATCTGGAACTGCGTATCGCTCAGGTAGAACTGGAGCGAAAGCAGAAAGAACTGGACAGTGGTGAAGTTCTCTGCACCGTGGATGGTGTGATTGCCACCGTTCGTAATCAGGATGAAGCACAGGCGGAGAACAAACCTCTGATCGAGGTCTCCGGCGGAGGCGGCTACTATATCAGCGGCAGCGTCAGTGAGCTGGAGCTGAACAGCGTGGCACCCGGTCAGACGATCGAGATTACCTCCTACGAGAGCGGCAGCACCTGTGAGGGCGAAGTGACGGAAGTATCGGATATGCCGAATACCGGCGACTTCTATGACGGCATGGGTAACTCCAATGTCTCCTACTATCCTTTCCAGGTATTTGTCCAGGAAGGCTCCGGCCTGCGGGATGGAGAATATGTAGAGCTGAAGTATGAAAAGGCCAGTGCCAATACCGACAGCTTCTATCTGATCAATTCCATGTTCCGCAAGGATAAAGGAACCGCCTATGTCTATAAACGGGGAAAAGGCGGAGCTCTGGTAAAACAGAAGATCCGCACCGGCAAGAGCATCTGGGGCGAATATACCGAGATTCTGGCCGGCATTACTCTGGATGACATGATCGCATTCCCTTACGGAGATGAAGTCGTGGAAGGTGCACAGACCGAGAGGGCTGACAGCAGCGAATTGTACGAGTATTATTGACAGGGAGCAGCCGCGTAGAGAGGTACGCGGCTGTCACCGGAGGAGCGTGAAGGCAGATGTTTGAAAATATATCTCTGGCTTTCCAGGGAATCTGGGGACATAAGATGCGTTCGGCGCTGACGATGCTGGGTATTATCATCGGTATCGCGGCGATCATTTCCATCGTCTCCACCATCAAAGGAACCAATGAGCAGATCAAACAGAATCTGATCGGTGCGGGAAACAATGCCGTGGAAGTTCAGCTGTATCAGGGCGACGAGTCCTATGAATTTTCCTGGAATGCCATCCCGAAGGGGGTCCCGGTGCTGGATGAGACGAGACGGGAAGAACTGGCCGCCATCGAAAATGTCGAGGATGCCTCTCTCTATACATACCGGAGTTACGCAGATAATGTTTTCTATCAGAATACGGCGTTTAACGGCTATGTCTATGGGATTGATATGCATTACTTCAGTGTGTATGGCTATTATGTGCAGTGGGGACGGAATTTCGTCGAGAGAGACTTCACGGAGCACAAAAAAGTCGTGATCATTGACCAGACGGTGATGTCTACGCTCTACCCGAATGGTGTCAATCCGGTCGGAACCTGTCTGGAGATCGCAGGTTCTCCTTTCACGGTGATTGGTATCGTAGATCAGAAGTCCAGTTTTGAGCCTGTGATTAAAAATATGGACGACTATAACATGTACCGCACCGACAGCAACGGCAAGATCTTTATCCCGGGCGAATCCTGGTGCATCCCGTACCAGTTTGACGAGCCGCAGAATGCCGTGCTGAAGGCGAAGGATACAGACTCCATGACGAATGTGGGAAAGGCTGCCTCGGATCTGATGAATGGCTCTCTGAATGTGGCCCGGGGAAGCAATATTACCTACAAGAGTGAGGATCTGCTGAAGCAGGCCAAGGACCTGCAGGATCTGAGTAACTCCACCAATCAGCAGCTGATCTGGATCGCCAGTATTTCCCTGCTGGTCGGCGGTATCGGCGTTATGAACATCATGTTGGTTTCCGTAACCGAGCGTACCCGTGAGATCGGTCTGAAGAAGGCCATCGGAGCCAAGAAGAGCCGGATCCTGTGGCAGTTCCTGACGGAAGCTGCGGTGCTGACCAGTCTGGGAGGTCTGCTGGGTGTGGGAGGCGGTATACTCATGGCATCCGTCATATCCAGGATTGCCAAGACACCGACGGCCATCAGTGTGCCGGCATCCGTGATCGCTGTGGTATTCTCCATGGTCATCGGCGTTGTGTTCGGCCTGTTCCCTGCCGTGAAGGCGGCCAACCTGAACCCCATCGAAGCCCTGCGGCATGAGTAAGGGAAGGCACTTCGCCGTCTGCGCAGTACGGCAGGATGGCCGGGGCATTCTTGATTTAGTATAGGATATAAAGAAGCATTTCCCGTCTTCTGGCGGTGAAATGCTTTTTGCGTAAAAATTTCTGGAACCCCAGAGGGAGGTTACTATGAGCCAGGAGTCCTGTATCCGCATTATCGGTGCGACAGAAAACAACCTGAAAAACATCACATTAGAAATTCCGAAGAAAAAGATCACGGTTTTTACCGGGGTTTCCGGATCGGGAAAATCCTCCCTTTGCCTGGATACCATCGCGGCGGAATCCCGGCGGGAGCTGAACGAGACATTTCCCAGTTTTGTGCAGCAGTATCTCCCGAAATACGGCCGGCCGGAGGTGGAGCGGATCGAAAATCTGCCGGTGACCATTGTGATTGACCAGAAAAAGCCGGCGGCCAACAACCGGTCCACCGTGGGCACCTACACCGATATCTACTCCCTGCTGCGTCTGCTTTTCTCCCGGGTGGGGAAGCCCTTCATCGGATACTCGGACAGCTTTTCCTTCAATCATCCCGCGGGAAAATGCGAACGCTGCGACGGGATCGGGACGGTGACGGATCTGGATATTCACAAACTGGTGGATTTCAATAAATGTCTGAATGACGAAGACGTGATCCATTTCCCTACCTTTACGACCGGCGCCTGGCGTTGGAAACGGTATGCCTACAGCGGGCTTTTTGACCTGAACAAAAAGATCAAAGATTACTCGGAGGAGGAGCTGAATCTTTTCCTGTATTCACCCCAGATCCGGCTGAAAAATCCGCCGGCCAACTGGCCGAAGTCCGCGAAGTTTGAGGGGATGTACCCCCGGATGTACCGGAGCATCATCACCACCAAGGAGGGCAAGCGGCAGCAGAAGGTCCTGGATCAGATGGTCTCCACCTTTACCTGCCCGGACTGCAAGGGAACCCGGGTCAATGAAAAGGTGCGCAGCTGTAAAATCAACGGGAAAAATATTGCCGAAGTCGTGGATATGTCGATCCCGGAGGCAATCGCATTTGTGGAAGGTATCACAGATCCCCTCGCGAAGGATATCCGCCGGGAGCTGCTCAAACGCCTCGGCGCCATGAAGGAGATCGGTCTGGGATATCTGGCCCTGAGCCGGGGGACCTCGACCCTCTCCGGAGGAGAGGCGCAGCGGATCAAGATCGCCAAATATATCAATTCCGCTCTGACCGACATGGTGTATGTGCTGGATGAACCCAGCGTCGGCCTGCATCCCAGGGACATTGACCGGCTGAAGAAATCCCTGTGCCGGCTGCGGGACCATGGCAATACGATTCTGATCGTGGAACATCACCGGGAGATCATCGCCATGGCCGATCACGTGGTGGATATGGGCCCGATGGCAGGCCGCCACGGCGGCGAGATCATGTTTGAGGGAGATTATCCCAGCCTGGTGCAGTCGGACACCATTACCGGGCATATGCTGCGGAACCGCTCCGGCCTGAAGAAAAACCTCCGGAAGCCGGAAGGATTTTTTCCGCTGCGGGATGCCACCCTTCACAATCTGAAACACGTGAATGTGGATCTGCCCATGGGGGTCCTGGCGGTGATCGCCGGCGTGGCCGGCTCCGGCAAGAGCTCCCTGATGGAACATTTTATGAATGTATGCGACCGGGAGATCATCTCGATTCAGCAGAAAGACATCGGAATCAACATGCGGTCCACCCCGGCCACTTACCTGGATATCTCCGATCCGATCCGGAATCTCTTCGCCAAAGCCAACAAGGTGAGCAACCAGTACTTCTCCTTCAACTCGAAGGGCGCCTGCCCCGCCTGCGGCGGCAAAGGCATCATCGTATCCGAGATGGCCTTCATGGAATCCATCGAAACCGTCTGCGAACTCTGCGGCGGAACCCGGTACAACGAGGAAGTACTGCAGTACCGTTACCATGGGAAAAACATTGCGGAAGTCATGGACATGACCGTCAACGAAGCCTGCGAATTCTTCCGCCTCCCCGACGAAGAGAATCCGCAGTCCAGGGAAGGAGAGGAAGCAGAAAAATTGCAGCCATCTGCAGACGGAGAAAAGGCAGAGAGACAGCAGCAATCGGCAGGAAAGGAAAACAGGGAGAAAATCCAGTCCTCTGCAGAAAAGGACAATGCGGAGAAGGAAAATGCAGAGATGCTCCAGCCCTGGGAACGGGAGATCCGCCGCGGCATGATTCCGCCCCTCACCTCCCTCCAGAAGGTGGGCCTCGGGTATCTTCACCTGAACCAGGCCATGACCACCCTCTCCGGCGGCGAACTGCAGCGCGTAAAACTCGCCAGCGAACTGAAACGGAAAGGAACGATATTTATCATAGACGAACCCACCAGCGGCCTGCATCTGGACGACATCCGGAAACTGATGGAACTCTTCCAGCAGATGACCGACGCAGGAAACTCCATTTTCCTGGTGGAACACAGCCTCGACGTGATGAAAGAAGCCGACTATGTAATCGAAGTCGGCCCCGGCGGCGGTGAAGGCGGCGGCAACATCCTCTTCGCGGGCACTCCCGAAGAGATGCTCCGCTGCGAACACTCCGTCACCCGACCCTACCTCGAAGACGCCATTTAATCTCTGACGCAGGATTCTCGTGACTTTAGTCGTGAGAGGAATGCGCAAAT
>CAMOYN010000026.1 GCA_946630035.1 uncultured Lachnospiraceae bacterium | reverse complement strand
TTGTCGTTCTGAATGATTCTTCCTCAGTCCCCCAGAACAAGGAACCAAGTGTTTTCAAAAGAATCTTTCAGGGTTGGAATACACTGTTTATTTGTCAAGGTGCTCTGTGCTTCCGTGGGCTTTTTGATGACCCTCATCGGCGACAGCTCGTTTATAATACTGCAGTTTCAGGGGAATGTCAAGCACTTTTTTCAAAAAAATTCAAAAAAGTTTTTCGGCCTCTGAAAGTGTCATTTCCATTGTGTAAAATCAACAGTCGGTGTTACAGGAAGTCGACTTTCTCGCCCAGGCTTCTGATCAGTTGTTTCTGTTCGGCTTCGGTCAGTCTGTACCCCTGTATTACTATATGATCGATCTCTTCATAGAGCGTTCTCCGGGTTGTCTCCCCGGGGGCGGATTCCATTTTCCGTACCAGTTCTTCCAGCTCGTTTCTGAGTGCTTCGGGGAACAGGGGGATGGGAATGTATTCCAGGTGAGTGCGGAGGACTTTCAGGGAGCGTAATTCTTTTCCGTACAAGAATTGTGCTACCCGGGAGTTCAGTACGGCTTCCACGGTAATGGCGGAAAGTTCTGGATGTTCCGGTATCAGTATATTGGCGCTGTTTAGTGTCAGCATTCCGCTGGTGTCTCTGGCAAAGACCAGCCGCCGGGAGACGAAGCGGTAGATCAGTTTTTCTCCGGTGCGGAACAATTCTTCCCTGGCGCATTGCTGAAACTGTTCCGGTGTAAAATGCAAAAACCTTGTGGGTGTATCAAACTGATACCGGTGTATATCCTGCCCGGCCAGCACCGGTTCTGCCCCCTCCTCCGGAGCATCCAGGAGCATTTTTTTATTGTTTCCGGTCACTATGCCGAGGGCGAATCGGGCATTATTTTCCAGTGTCACTTTTCCTTTCGGATCCCGGCACTTTTCCGCCAGCTCGTATTCTTCATCAGAAAGGTGGAGCGTAAACCGGTCCTGAGACAGATCTCTGTCTTTTTTTATAATGTAAAAATGCGAACCGATTCCCAGTGATTCTATTTCTCCCCGGGCTGTAAATCCCTGGTCTCTGAATCCCTGGTCATTTAGTCTCTGGTCTCTGAATCTCCGGTCTCTGAATCCCTGGTCTTTGAGTCTCTGATCTTTGAGTCTCTGGTCTCTGAGTCCCTGGTCTATGAGTCCACCCGGGTCCAGATGCATCACCTTGATCCCGGCGGTCTGCATGGGTTTCCCGGTGACTTCGAGCGTCACCAGAATCGAGGGGCACTGGACGCCTTCAAAGGCTTCGCCCAGATATACCAGGGAATCCACGCGGCATTGTTTCAGGATTTCTTCCCGGAATCTCCGGCAGTGTTTTACTGTGATTACGGATTCCGGCAAAACCATGGTCAGACGTCCGCCGGGTGGCAGCTGCCGGAGACTTTCCAGTACAAAGAGTTCCGCCGACTCCGGCTTCCCTTTCCCGGGGAGATGGTATTTATCCGCCAGCTGCTGCATTTCTGCAGGAACGTATCCGGCGCCCCAGGGAGGATTTCCTATAATGGCATTGATCCCTTCGTTTTCACTCCCCAGGAAACTGCCGAGCCGGATCCGGCTGGTCCAGGCTGTGGGTTCTTCGTCGGGATAGCGCAGGCAGAGGTTGATTCTCGCCAGGCACACCGCCATGGGGTCGATATCATAGCCGCGAATTTTATGAGGAGGATAGAAATCCGGCAGCTGCAGCAGGAACTGACCGGTTCCGCACCCCGGGTCCAGAATCCCGCCACAGGCATCGGATTTTTCCGCCAGGCTTTTCGTCCTGTCGGCATCCGAAAAAAGCCGGGTGACGCCCAGCCTGGCGATCTCTGCGGGGGTATAATAAGCTCCGCTCTGTTTTCTCTCCTGCATTCCGCGGAGGGACATATACAGGTTTCCCAGAGTGTCTTCTCCCGGTACATAGCGAAGACGGGATACCTCGCGGGAGAAGGTGGCGGATATCTCTTTATCGCCGGTTATTTCCCTGCCGTCGGTTATTTCCCTGGCGCCGGATATTTCTGCCATCGCCGGTTCCATTGTTCCTGCCGGTCGGTTCTCCTCCGACGCCTCTCTTCCGCTCTCAGAGGCTTCCCGGAACCACTCCTGCAGGATTTCAGGGACCGGGCGCCGGCAGCTTTGAAACAGCTGTCCGGCGCACAGATACAGGATTTCCTCTTTCTGGAAATCTCCTTCCTTTTCCAGGATCTCATACAACAGGTTCAGCAGATCGGAGACAACGGTATAATTAGGCGAATTTTTAGGCAGGTAGTTTTTCGATTTCCGGTGTCCGGAGGCAAAGCTTTTGTTTCTCCGGCCGGAGAGCCGTCCCTCTTCACCATTGGCCAGTCTTGCGGCCAGGGTTTCTACATCCTGCGCCAGGAACCGGGAATCCCTCGTCAGCTGGTATCCCCGAGCTCCGCCCTTTGTATCTTCGACGCCATAATGTCTGAATCTTCCGGTTTTACCCTTTGCGTCTTCCATACCATGGTTCCCGGAGTTTCCGGTTCTTCCCTTTGCGTCTTCATTACCGCGTTTTTCCGCGTTTCCGGGGATCGGATGGAGCAGTCCGTTTCTGACCCAGTTTCTCAAGGTGCCTTCGGATATGGAAAGACGCTCACAGACCTCTGTGAGCGTCCACGTCTTGTCTGATATCATTCAAACAACTCCCTGATAAATGTCAGCATTTCCTCTTCTTCTTTGAAGCGGGCGATGTACATGTAATTGCCCATGGCGGAGGAGAGTGCCTCTGCCACCGGTCCCTGCATCACGATGCGGTCGCCATAGGCGGCCATGATCTCCTCGTGGCTTCTCTTGAAGGGACGGTTGAAACGGCGGCTGCCGAAAGCCGCGTAGTAATGTTCACCGTTCTGACCGTATTCGGAATGATCAAAGGCGATCATATCGGCCCAGATCTTGTATACGTCGGTACTGTTGGCGAAGTTGTGCATATCGGGGCTCACGCCGCCGGAGGGACGCATATTGGTCTCGAGGCCGACGATATCCCCCTTCTTTCCGAGCCCTTCCTGGTCCTCCTGCAGGCGGAAAAACTCGAGGTGCACAAAACGGCTCTTCACTCCGAAGGCTTCCACGGTGCGGCGTCCGGCGCTCCGGACATCCTCGGGCAGGTCTTTGACCATATAGAAGAAGCTGTTGTCCTCGTTATTTACGATATCCATGATGCTCATGGGGGAGACATTTCCCGTCTCAAAGATCGGTTCTCCCTTGCTGTTGATGATCGCATCGTAGGAGCAGACCACGCCCCGCACCATCTCTTCCATGATGTAGGGTTCATCCAGCTCTCTCTGATAAAAGGCTTCCAGCTCTTCCATCGTGGAGAGACGATGGGTATCGCCGGCGCCTACGCCGTTGTCCGGCTTCACGATGACGGGAAGGCCCACGGTCTCGGCAAACTTTTTGCCTTCTTCCAGGGTGCTCACCATGTGATAGCGACAGGTGGGAATTCCCGCCTTGGCATAGTACTCCTTCATCGCGGATTTATATTTTACACGATGCATGTCGGAGGTCTGGAATCCCGTGGTTACGTGGAAATCCGTCCGAAGTCTGGCATCCTGCTCCAGCCAGTATTCATTGTTGCTCTCGATCCAGTCCGGTTTTCCGTGTTTGAAGGCCAGGTAAGCCACAGCACGGTATACACTTTCATAATTCTCCAGTGTATCTACTTTGTAATATTCCCGCAGCGCATCTTTCAGCGGCTGGGCGAGCTGATCGTAAGGGCAGTCCCCGATGCCCAGGACATTGACCCCGTTTTTCTTCAGTTCTTCACAGAAATGGTAATAATTGTCCGGGAAATTCGGGCTGATAAAAATCACATTCATATATTCTTCCTCCTTAAAATTCTATTGTATTGCACAACAGATCTGATTTTTTACTGTCAGATTATTCGTTTTCATCCAGAAGCCAGGGCATGAAATATTCGGTCTGTTTGTACCACCAGGGCCAGTCGTGGTTTACATCGTATCCCCAGAAATCCACCCAGACACCATCGATATGCCGGCGGTTAATAACCTCCGACAGGCGGGAGGTTCCGTCCCGCATCTCATCCTCCCAGGCCCCCTGACCGACGCAGATCACGCATTTCCCGTTGCGATAGCGTTCTCTCCAGGGATGATCGTCCGGCATATGGTCCAGATATTCGATGGGTGAGTTGTTATAGGTGAGGTCATCGTGGTAATCCCCGAAGGAATATTTCGTGTCATACAGTCCGCTGAGGGACAGGTTCCGGTCAAAGAGATCCGGTCGGCGGAAATAGAGGTTCGCCGCATGCATGGCTCCCATGGAACAGCCAAAGGTCATGATGCCGGGGCCGGCATTCCAGACGCCGCGGCGGTCATTGATCTCATGAATCGCAGGAACGATCTCCTCCGTCAGATAGCGAAACCAACGCTCGTGCTGTTCCAGGCGCCAACGGTTATCCGCTCCGAAATTGGACATGGTTTCTTTGTCAATGGTATCCACCGAGAACACCTGTATTTCTCCCCGGTCGATCCGGTCGGCCAGCACATCGGACATGTGGAAATTCTCAAAATCAAAGAATCTCCCATCCTGGCAGGGGATATACAGGATCGGTTTCCCGGCGTGTCCATAGACCTTGAACTCCATGGTACGATCCAGTTCCTGACTGTATTCGTTGTAGTACTCTGTATACATATTTTCCTCCTTATTCCAGCCCCAGATGTCTGAGGAAAATCGGAATCTGCTGCTCCCAGGAAGCTTCGCTGTGGGTTCCGCCCTCCACCAGACGGAGGCAGGGAACGGCTCCTTTTTCCTGAAGCTTACCGGTGATATCCATCAGAAGGCCGAACAATTGCGTATTCATGCCGCCTTCTTCCGTACCGTAATCCATATAAATCCGGGTATGGGGAGCGATCTCGCTGGTGCGGATGTCCTCCATCAGTCTCTCCGGATCCACCATTACGCTGGGCGACAGAGCCGCGGCCATGGAAAAGGCTGCATTGTATTTGACGGCTGCATAGAGAGCCATCAGCCCGCCCATGGAACTGCCGGCGATGGCCGTATGTTCCCGGTCGGGAAGGGTAGGGAACCACTCATCGATCATCGGTTTCAGTTCATCTACAAACCAGTCCATGGTAATATCGCCCTGGGCTTCTTTGATCGGATCCCCCACGATCTCTCCCGGGTAGGGCGAATATTCTTCCAGACGGCGCAATCCTTCGTGATTGCATTCCACGGCCACTACGATCACCGGCACGTGATGCTCCTCCAGATACTCTTTCATGCCCCAGCATTTGCCATAGGTAGCGGTGGCATCGAAGAATACATTGTGGCCATCGAACATATACAGAACCGGGTAGCGTCTCTCTTCTTCCTCGGGAAAATCTTCCCCGGAGCCGTCTTCCCCGGTGATCTCTTCCACAGCCTCCGAAGACTCCTCCTCGGAAAGGTCCTCTTCCGAAAGTTCCTCCTCCGGCAGGTCCTCATAATCCTTCTCTTCGTCCGGAATATAGATATACACTTTTCTCGGACATTTCCCCGAAAGTGCGGGGATCAGTACTTCTTCCTGAAAAACCATGTTGTTACTCCATGTATTTATTTTTTCCATGTCAGCGGGCTCACAAGAACCAGCATCGGGATAATTTCAAGACGTCCCGCCAGCATATCAAACATCATCACAAATTTCGACAGGTCGGAAAATGCGGCGAAATTGGCGGTGGGGCCGACGGCTCCCAGACCGGGACCGATGTTATTGATCGTGGCCACCACGGCAGTAAATGTCGTCGTGAGGTCAAATCCATCCAGGCTCACGACCAGAACGGAACCGACGAAAATCAGAAGATATGCCATCAGGAATATGTTGCAGGAACGGATCATTCCTTTATCGGCACCTTTTCCGTCCATTTTCAGCACTTTTACCGTGCGGGGGTGAATCTGCTGCTGTAGTTCGATCCTCACCTGCCGTACATACAAAAGAATCCGGGATACCTTGATGCCGCCGCCGGTACTGCCGGCGCAGGCTCCGATAAACATCACCGTCACCATGATCGCCCGGGAGAAACCGGGCCAGAGGTCGAAATCGACGGTGGCAAAACCAGTCGTCGTCATGACGGAGGCCACCTGGAAGGCTGCCGCCTGGAAATTGCCGGGAGCCGTACCGATTCCCGACCCCCAGGAAAGATTGACTGTGATCAGAAGGACCGCAGCCAGATAGATCACCAGATACCAGCGGACTTCTTCCATGGAGAAGGCATCCCTGGCCCGGCGGATCAGGATATAATAATAGAAGGAAAAGTTCACTCCGAACAGCATCATGAAGATCGTAATCACATTCTGCAGATATACGGAATATCCCGCGATGCTGTCTCCTTTGATGCCGAAGCCGCCGGTGCCGGCCGTTCCGAAAGCGGTGCACAGCGCGTCAAATACCGGCATGCCGCCAAGGAGCATCAGCACGATCTGGATCAGCGTCATCACGAAATAAATACCATACAGCCAGACCGCGGTCTGCTGGATCCGCGGCACCAGTTTGCCCACGGAGGGGCCGGGGCTCTCCGCCTTCATCAGATTTATCGTGGATCCGCCCGTCATGGGAAGGATCGCCAGGATAAATACCAGCACGCCCATGCCGCCGATCCAGTGAGAAAAGCTGCGCCAGAACAGATTGGCGTGGGTCATGGCTTCCACATCCGCCAGAATACTGGAACCGGTGGTGGTAAATCCGGAGATCACTTCAAACAGTGCGTCCACATACCGGGGAATATCCCCGATAATCCAGAAAGGAAGGGCTCCGATCACACTGAGAACAATCCAGGAGGAGGCGACCGCCACGAAACCCTCTCTGGCATAGAACGTATTCACTTTGGGCTTCCTGAAGCGTAACAGCATTCCCGCTCCGATAACGCAGGCGGCCAGAATCAGGTACATCACAGCTTCCCTGTTTTCTCCGTAGATCAGACCCACCAGCGCCGGCGGAAGCATAAACAGTCCCTCAATTGCCATCACAGAGCCCAGAATATAACGAATCATCGAATAATTCATAGCTTATCCGACATCCTTTCTTGTGGCCAGTATATCCCCGATATCGTTCAGATTCTTATGGGTTGTTACTATGACCACTACATCTCCCTTTTCCAGGGTATCACGTCCGCCCGGTGTAATGATGTTCCGCCCCCGGACGATGCAGCAGACCAGAATGCCCCGCTTCAGGGGAAGCTTTGCCAGCGGTGTTCCGGTGATCTGGGATTCCTCCTTGATGGTGAATTCCAGCGCTTCTACCTGGTCCTCCGCCAGACGGTAGACCGCTTCGATATCACTGCTGTAATTATTCAGCTGGGAACGCACATACCGGCTGATATACTCCGCCGTAATATTCTTCGGGGACACCATACTTCCCACCGGAAGGTCCACCGCGATTTCGTTCAGATCCAATCGGTTATTTTTGGTGATTTTCTTACTGTTCGGAGAATTTTTACTGGCGTACAGAGAAAGGAATACATTCTCTTCGTCCATATTCGTCAGTGCCACGAAGGCATCGGTCTGGGCCAGCCCCTCCTCCAGCAGCATCCCGTGATCGGAGGCGTCTCCGTATATGATCGTTGCATCCGGCAGCGCTTCGCTCAGGAATTCGCACCGTTCCGCATTCTTCTCGATGATCTTGACGGAAGCACCGGAGCGCAGAAGCCTCCGTGCCAGATAGTAGGAAATCGTGCTGCCTCCGACGATCATCACATTTTTCAACGGCTTAAAAGGCAGTCCCGCCTTCTCACAGAAGGGTCGGATCATCTTCGGCGGCATAATCACATAGAGTTCATCCCCGCTGTGCAGCACCGTTTCGCCGTTAGGGATCAGGCACTCTTTCCCTCTTTCCACGATGCAGACCAGGATCTGCCGCTGAAACATCTGAGAGAAGTCCGGAACCCGCATGCCGTCCAGGGCCGAATGCTCGGGGATCTGCATCCTGAGGATCTCCACAATTCCCTTGGCAAAGGTGTCTACTTCCATGGCGGAGGGAACCCGGATCAGATGGTCCATCTCGATGGCACTGTAATACTCCGGATTGATGATCAGAGAAATGCCCATACACTCCCGGATGTAATCAATCTCCTGAAAATACTGGGGGCTGCGCACCCGTGCCACCGTCTGACAATGATTGCCGGCCTTCCGGGCAATCAGGCAGCTCAGAAGGTTGATCTCATCCTTGTCCGTCACCGCAATCAGAATATCCGCATGGTTTACACCGGCCTCCTGCTGGGTCCGGAAACTGGTACCATTTCCCACCAGAATCTGTACGTCCAGGGACTGCGCCATCTGCAGATGTTCCGCATCGTTATCAATGATTGTCACATCATGATTTTCTTCCAGAAGCCGCTTGGCAAGGGTAAATCCCACCTTGCCGCAGCCGATTATCACAATATTCATTTGTATACCTGTCCCCTGTGTATAGTAGTGTAAATTTGATCTTTTGTGTTACAGTATACCGATTTTTCCCCGTAATTGCAACCAATATGTCACAAACCTCTTGTCAGATACCCCTATAAGTCCCCATGACAACGGAAAACGGCCCTTCCTGCCATGGGCAGTAGGGCCGCTGTAACTCTTTTTCATTTCTTTAAAACACTGCGCTGCCGCAGTATTCGCACCGTCCGTTTTCGTCGGGGATCGTGGTGGCACCGCAGGCGGGGCATTTCACTGCCTGCACAGCTTTTGCGGGCTCCTCCGGGCGGTTCATGCCGAGGATCGCCTGACGGATCTCCTCTGCCTCTGCTTCTACCCGGTTGTAATCTCTGCCTCCGCGGACAGAAATCTCATCATCGTTCACCTGGAAACGCACTTCATCAAAATAAGGGGAACGAAGATGAATGGTGAGATAGAAATTATAGGTTGTTTTATACCGGGGCGGGTTGTAGCTGACGCTCTTTCCCTCTTTATCCTTGGTTTTCAGCTCATATTTATTCTCATCTACGTCCAGGGTGGCTCCCAGAGCCTGTTCGAAATCCAGAATATCCGGATTCACATCCTGCCAGCGGCGGGAATTGGTGATCAGGAACTGACGTTTTGCATCATCGATCAGGATCGTACGGCCGCTGCTGAAGGTCCGGGTGGGGACAAACGCTGCCACTTTTTCCTTATTCGCCTCCCGATATGCCAGTTGCTCTTTGATCTCCTCCAGGGTGGAGTGTCTCCGGTCACTGAAGAAGGGGGAGAGCTTTGCGGCACAGTCCTTGCAAAGATTTCCGTCTTCCAGTTTCCGGTTGCCGAGTAAACCGATCTTGTTCCCGCAGACATCGCAGTATTTTTTATCAAAGAAGCCCATGAGAAACACCTCTCTTCCTTTGTTATTATGGTATTTTCACCCCATCAATACCAGGGATTGCTCCATATTGTGGTACCATTTTTATTATACCAAGAAGAGACTATTTCTGCAACTGATAACTTCTGCTGAATAAAGTGCCGATGGCCGTAATCAGGAAGGCTGCGCCCACGATCCAGTAGATCCGGAGCAGATAATGTGTGGTGCCGTAGATTTCCAGCACCCCGGCGAAAATGCATCCGATGGAGAGGGCTGCGATGCCGGTGGCCCACAGCTGCTGGGGGAGCCATCCGGGGAAGGTCTCCCCGGAATACAGTGCAAGAAGCAGGGTTGGCAGAGCTCCTCCGGCCAGTGGTAAAAGGAAAGCGTACATCATATAGTAGGAATACACTTCATGACTGAAGTGTTCATAAATCAGTCCGAATACAGCCAGGAAAAGGGAGGCGGCCAGATATTTCAGACTCTGTTTTGCCATGTAGGTCCGTTTCTGTTCAACATCCAATATAAACAATATCCGTCACCTTCCTTTCACTGATCTTATTGCCGTTGGTGGTGGGCGTATTCACCACGGTTCCGTTGAATACCATGGTGGAGGATCCGCCGCCGTCCAGGTTGTAGGCCGTCACGGCTCCCAGTTTCTTCATGAAATCCGCCAGCTCGCTGAGGGACAGGCCTTCGCTCTCTGAGGTACGTCCGTCGGATACCACGAACAGATAATGACCATCTGCCGTGAGCCCAAGGGCTGTCCGGGGATTGCTGGCCTTGGCTTTTCCGACCTCCTCCCCCGCCGATACGGAGATCTCTCCCTCGGTGATCAGAGCCGGGCCGAAGGAAAACACCTGAAGGGCTCCTGCATCCAGCAGTTCCTGGGCCGTCACCTCATCCTCGGAGATAATCTGGAAGCTGCCGTCTTCATAGATCACCAGGTCCTCCTGGCCGGAAGCCGCTGTATCCCGGTACAGTACACCGTTACGGATCACGTATCCCTTCTCCCGGGAACCATAGTTGTCTCCGTTGATGGCCAGAATCGCGTTGACATCCGCCGCCATATCGGAAGTTTTTTCGCTGACATTTCTCCCGTAGGTACTCTGGGCAAAGGAAGTTTTGAGTACTCCCCCGGAGGCGGAGGACACATCCGCCACATGCACGGTGGTATCCCCCACCCGGTATTCTTTCATAGTGATCGTGACATTGGAGTCCTGGTAAGTGTCCTGGGTGAGGGTACTGACCAGGCCGGAGGAGGTACCGGATGCAGTATCCGTGCCGGTCTGGGTGTCTGCGGCACCTGTTGCGCTATCTGTAGCGCCGGTCTGGGTGTCTGCGGTGCCAGCTTCGGTATCTGTGCCTCTGCTCTGGCCGGTGGTACCGGAGGTGCTCTTGTCTCCGTCGGAATCACTGCCATCCGACGATTTCTTCTTTTTCCTGCTCTGTGTGCTGCCATCGGAACCGCTGTCCGAACTGCGTTTTTTCTTCCCGAAGCTGCTGCCTGAGTCTGAGTTTTCTCCCGGCCGGTTTTTCCCTGTCATCTCCGCGTCCGGTTTTTCGCCTGGCCTGTGTTTTCGCGTATTCTCATCGGCTGCCCCCACCGTTCCTTCGGTGGCGGCCGAAGTTTCTTCAGCCACCACCACATAGGAGTGGGGTATTACAAAGGTGTCCAGTGCCATATAGCCGGTAAATCCTGCAATCATCACCGTGGACAGCAGCGGCAGGATCTTTCTTCCGTTATTTTTCAACATAATTCTGTCGTCACTCCTTCCCGAAACACCACTCTTCTCTGCAGAACCCAGCTGAAGAAGAAGAGCACGACTTCTGTGATCACCTTGGCAGCCAGGGCGGGGATGCCCAGGTGCTGTACCAGGAAGGTCAGGATCCCGGTATTCACTGCCAGGATGCTCACGGCCAGCAGGAAATATCTGGTGGCAGATTTCAGAATACTGCCATGATTCCGGAAGACCACATTCCGGTTCACCGTGTAGTTGAAAGCGGCGCTGACCACTCTGGCTCCTACATTGGAGAGACGGAGTGAGGCTGTCAGTGGCAGTCCTGCCGTCAGGATCAGCAATACGCCATAGAGAGAATAGTCGATGAGAAATCCCAGGAAGGAAGAAGCGGAAAACTGAAGGATTTCTTTGTAGATCCGGCAGGAATCCACCAGTGTGTTAAAATGGGAACCTACATTGCCGTTGATATAAATCGTATCAATGGTCAGTTCCTTCATGGGGACTTTTCTTCGGGCGAAGTCCAGCAGCATGTTCATCTCATATTCATAGCGGCTTCCTTCTACCTGCAGCAACTCGGGGATCATCCGGCCGCCGAAGGCCCGAAGGCCTGTCTGGGTGTCGCGAACCGACACGCCGGTGGCGAGCCGGTATACCAGGCGGGTGATCTCATTGCCGAACCGGCTCCGGGCCGGTACCTCGCCGGAAAACTGGCGGCTTCCCAGGACCAGTACCCCCGGATGTTCCTGGGTATACCGGCAGAGGCGGATTGCATCCAGCACTTTGTGCTGTCCATCGGCGTCCATTGTCACCACGACGCAGTCCTCTCCGAAGGTATCCTGAATATATTTCAACCCGGTTTTGAGTGCCTGGCCTTTTCCCTGGTTCACTGCGTGGGTCAGAACCGTTGCGTAATGGGATGCCCGTAAAAATGTCTCTCCGTAGGCGGCACCGCTGCCGTCATCCACTACTACGGCCTCAAATCCTGCTTCTTTTACTTCTCTGAGCAGCGCCGGCAGAAAATCTTCCGGTTCATAGGCTGGTATTAATGCGATCCATTGTTTTTCCATGTGGGACCTCCTTTCCCGAATTCTCCGTGGCCTCCACGGCCTCCGCGGCCTCCATGGCCTCCCATGCCGGAGCCGGCACCGTAGATCAGACTGTCTGTGTTCATGGTGATGGTCTCGCTGTAGGTTCCTGCGGTCACGGTGTAGCTTTCTCCGGCCTGGATGCCGGCGCAGCTGATGACAACACATTCATAGGATTTATCCGCGGTCCACTGGGTCAGCACGTTGCCGCCCTCATCCGTAACAGAGATCACGCTTCCGGCCTGCTGGCTGCCGGTGTTCACCAGGATCGCTCCCTGGTTTTCCGCCTGGCTGACATTCTGGACCATACCGGAGGAACCGGCCGCGATCAGAGTTCCGCCGCTGATGGTGCAGGATCCGTTGTAATCTAAGGCACCATTTCCATTGCTGGCAGGTCCGGCCACATAGGTCTCACCTCCGCTGATTACGATGTTTCCGTTGGAATCGATCCCATCCCCTTCCGCGTTGACTTTAAGAACCCCACCGGTGATGGTGATGCAACAGTTTTCTGTCACGGCAAACATGTCACCTCCAAATCCCTGCATACCGCTTCCGTCATTTCCTCCGGCGGCATTCAGTCCGTCGTCACTCGCCTTCACGGAAATCGTTCCGCCGGTGATATCGATGGAGAGCCCTTCCAGTCCCTCGTAGCTCTCTGTCACATCGATGGTTCCGCCGGTAACAGCCAGTCCGCTGGAAGCATGGATCCCGTCATCCCCGGCAGAAATGTGGTAAGTACCACCGCCGATGTATACAAATCCTTTCGATGCGTCTTCGTCATTATCTCCGTGAATTCCGTCTTCCCCTGCGGTAATATGGAATGTACCTCCGGCAATGCTGACACAGTCTTTCCCGGATAATCCATGGTTTGCTGCCGATATCTCATAGACACCTCCTGTAATCGTGAGTTCATCCTTGCTTACCACACCGTGTCCGGCGGGGCTGTTTATGGTCAGGCTTCCGTTTCCGTTGATCGTCAGATCATCCTTACTGAAAATGACGGCATCTATCTGATTGTCATCGATATTGACGAAGGAACCGCCGTTGACCAGGGTATTGGCAGAGTTTTCCGCCAGGGTGACAAAGGTCTTATCTGCATTCTTTACATAGATGGCAGCGGAGGTGGCGGAGGTAATGGATACGCCGTTCAGTACCAGCTGCACCTTGTCCTCATCTCCGGCATCCACGAGGATCATTCCCTCCTTCAGTGTTCCTTCCAGGAGATAGGTTCCGGCCGCCGTGATGGTTACGGTCCCGCCATCGATGCGCACCTGCCCGGACTCGCAGGTAGCGGTGTCTCCGTTCAGGGAAATGGTCACCGCCTCGCTGGTGTCCCATTTTCCCGAGAGATCTCTTCCACTGAACAGATCCTCCACGTTAACCGTTCCCGTCGATTCTTCCACGGTCACTGCGGTATCCTGCTCCGCCGTCTCGGCCGCATAGGCGCTGCCTCCCATCAGGCACACCGCCAGCAGCAGTGCCAGCATTTTCCTTCTGTATTTTCTGTCTCTGCGAATTCTGTTATTCTCATTTCTGTTATTCTCATTTCTGCTGTGGATTTTCTTCATAAATCGTCACTCCTTTCCAGGTTTCAATCTTTCACAAATGCTTTCACAAACGTCTTGTATCTTATAAAGCGGCTTCCGTCATATCCTGCCGGGAGACGGTGATCTCCAGATTGCCGTTCCGGCAACGGATCTTGTCAACCAGTTCTTTTTCTTTCCGGGGATCCTTCAGGATCAGATTGTAGGTCAGCCGGAACATACTTCCCATATTGGTGGATTTCACCAGGGTCAGTTCCCATTTCGTGGTATACTCCCGGAACAGATCGTCGAAGATTCCTGTGTAATCCAGGTCTTCCGGGATCGTGATCCGCATCGTTTTGTATTTTGCCTCTTCCTGCTGCAGTCCGAAATCCACGCGGTCATAGAGGATAAAACATCCGCTCAGGATCAGGGTGAAGAGAACGGCGTATCCCAGGTAACCCATGCCGGTGATCAGGCCGGAGGCCATGGCCAGAAACAGCATCCCGATCTCCCTGGCTGTGCCGGGAAGGGAACGGAATCTCACCAGACTGAAGGTTCCTGCCACGGCAACGCCGGCACCGATGTTTCCGTTGACCATGAGGATTACCACACAGACCACCGCCGGCAATGTTGCCAGAGTTACCAGAAAACTTCTGGTTGCCCGGGAGCAGAGGCGGTAGGCGGCTGCCAGGACAAGACCAAGAAGTAATGCAGCTGCCAGACACAGAAAGAATTGTGTCACCTCTACGCCGCTGCCTGTATTTCCACTGAATACTCCACTAAATAATCCCGTCATTGTTTTTTCCTCTCTTTCTTCTGTTAAAATGCGATTAAATGATGCAAACGGTATGGATGGCTGCGGATTCAGGATACGGTCCGGATTTCTGCCATCTGCTCGAGAATCAGATTCTCATAGGCGGTTCTGTATTTGGAAAAACTTCCTTTACAGATATGGGCGGAGGACAGAACTCTGGTCAGCCAGAAGGGATATCCTCCGGAACATTTCACTTCCATCAGTGCCATATTTCCCGGAATCAGCGGGATCCCGGAGGCGGATCCTGCCAGGGTCAGCTGCTGTGTCCTGGCTTTGATATTCTCATCAAAGGTGATCCGGAAATCTCCGCCGGCCCGGTTAAAGTAGGCTTCTCTCTCGTAGGAGAGGAAAACCACCGGTTTTAATGTCTCGTAATGATTCCGGAACCAGGTGATCTCCGCTGCGATCTGGCTGTCTTCCTTCTCGACGGCTCCTGCGAGCCAGTCCATCGTTTCCTGGTA
Source organism: uncultured Lachnospiraceae bacterium (assembly GCA_946630035.1). Lineage (GTDB taxonomy): Bacteria > Bacillota > Clostridia > Lachnospirales > Lachnospiraceae > UBA3305. Next base: position 3,125 of record CAMOYN010000026.1, on the reverse strand, counting down.
AGGCATCGTCAGCCGTCTCTTGTATACGATGGAATCGAATTTTTTCTTCAGCTCTACGAAAACCAGATCCTCTCCTTCGGCCGGTTCATAGCTCCGGACCCGGAGTTTCTCTTTGTACACCGGATGATCCAGGGATCTCCGGGCCAGGAGAAAGGTATCGGTGTCGTAGTACAGATTTCGTATGGTGGTGCGTCCGTATGCATCCAGTGCCATGTATGGCTCCATTGCCTTCAGGATGGCGGCTTTTTGCGGGCGGCTCAGCAGATATTTCAGTTCATATCGTTTGAAAGTCATCGGTGTATTCATAAGCCCTCCTTCTCAGCCCCCGGCTGTCACGGCAGGAAATCCTGCGTTATTTCTATTTCCTTCTGTTGTTCTCTTCGGATGACTGTATTCTAGCCTCTCAAACTAAAATGAACCTTAAAGGAAATGTGTTTAATCTGTGTTTTCCCTTGTGATTTACTGTCAAAAAGAGCCTTTTCTTGTAATTTTTTCACAATCATGCTATGATGTTGGCGTCAAAAACTCCTGTCGCCCAAGAGGGGACAGGAAACCGATACATTCTTTATTTAAGAAAGGTTCAAAGGGAAAATATGAGATTACTTCTGGCAGAGGATGAACGTTCCCTCTCACGGGCGGTAGCGGCCATCCTGGCAAAGAACAACTATACCGTGGATGCGGCCTATGATGGGCTGGAGGCACTGGAATACCTGAAGGCCGGAGGGTATGACGGTATTATTCTGGACATTATGATGCCTAAACTGGACGGCATGAGCGTTCTTCGGCAGCTGCGGGCGAAGGGCGATCTGACCCCGGTGCTGCTCCTCACGGCAAAGTCGGAAATCGATGACAAGGTAGACGGCCTGGATGCGGGAGCAAACGATTATCTGACCAAGCCCTTCAACAGCCGGGAACTCCTGGCCAGGATCCGCGCCATGCTGCGGGTGCAGACGGCCCAGGCGGACAATCGCCTGACCTTCGGAAATATCTTACTGGATCTGGGAAGCTACGAGCTGTCCTCGCCCCACGGAAGCTTCCGGCTGGCCGGTAAGGAATATCAGATGATTGAGATGCTCATGTCGCACCCCCACAACCGGATTTCCGCCGAGCAGTTCATGGATAAGATCTGGGGCTATGACAGCGATGCCGAGTTAAATGTGGTGTGGGTCTATATTTCTTATCTTCGGAAGAAACTGACGGCCCTGAAGGCCAATGTACAGATCAAAGCCACCCGCGGTGTCGGGTACTCTCTGGAAGAGACGGAATCCTTATGATAAAAAAACTTCGATTTAAATTTATCGCCGTCACGATGGTTTCTCTGTTCCTGGTTCTGTTTCTCATCGTGACCACGGCGAATATTATCAGCTACCGGCAGATCGTAGCGGAAGCCGATGAACTACTGGATATGCTGGCCGACGGGGACGGTGAGTTCCGGCAAGATAAAAACGGAGTCTATGTCGTATTCCGGGATGACGATGATTATGCCGAGGACGATGACGATGTAGACGACGACGCAGACGACGATGCGGATGACGATGCGAATGAGAACCCGGAGCCGGAAGAACCCCAGCGAATAGCTCACGGATATGGTCCCCGGCAGAGAGGGAAACAGTTCTTCTCGGTGGAAATCCCCTTTGAATCCCGTTATTTCTCGGTTTCCTTTGACAGTGGAGGGGAAGTGGATCAGGTGTCCGTCGCCAAGATCGCTGCGGTAGACCGGGATACGGCAGTCACCTACGCCACCCAGATCCTCCAGGGGAAACGTACCCGGGGATTCCTTCAGGATTATCGCTATCTGGTTACCGAAAATTCCTCCGACAATCCTCTGGTGATCTTTCTGGACCGGGGCCGCAATCTGATGATGCTCCGCAATTCCATCCTGGCCAGTTATGGCATCAGTCTGCTGGGCCTTGCCGCCGTGCTGGCACTGGTAATCCTGCTCTCCCGCCGGGTGACCCGGCCATTCCTGGAAAACTATGAGAAACAGCGCCGTTTTATCACCGACGCAGGCCACGAGCTGAAGACTCCGCTGGCGATCATCGAGGCCGATGCGGATGTACTGGAGATGGATCTGGGGGAGAATGAATGGGTGGAGGATATTCATAAACAGACCGCCCGTCTGGCAGAACTGACCAAAAATCTGGTGACGCTGGCGCGGATGGAAGAAGGACCGGGCCAGTATGTGATGATTGATTTCCCTCTGTCGGAAGTCATCGCGGAAGCCTGCGAATCCTACCGGGGTCCCGCCCAGGCCCGGCAGCTGCATTTTTCCGTGGAAGTGGAGCCTCTCCTCACCCTCTGCGGGGATGAAAAATCCATCCGGCAGCTTATCGGAATCCTTCTCGACAATGCACTGAAATATACAGATGAAGCGGGACACATCAGTGTCAGTCTGACGCGAGTGGGAAAACGGGGAAAACTGACGGTTTTCAATACCGCCACCTCCGTCCCCCGGGAGAGCATCTCTCATCTGTTTGAGCGGTTCTACCGGGCCGATGCCTCGAGAAATTCCTCCGTCAGCGGCTACGGAATCGGGCTGTCCATCGCCCAGGCCATCGTTGCCGCTCACAAAGGCAGGATCACGGCCTCCACGGAGGATGAAAAATCTCTCACCATCACGGTATGGCTGCCCATCACCCAGACACGGAACGAACAGAATCGCGCATAATTCCTTCTGTTTAAACTAACGCAATAAAAAAGCATCTCGTCGGAGCGAGATGCTTTTTTATTACCATATTTTATATTGTGGATCCCTTATCAGCAGCGATCTGCCTTTTTGGATTATCTGCTCTTTTCTGCGTCGTAGATCAGCTTCAGATTCGCGTCTTCGTATTTGTTCAATACGCTCTCATCGAAATCGGATCCCCGGGTTGTACCTGTGTACCAGGTCTTGTTCTCGAAATACTCCTGCAGGCTGCTGTCGGAGAAGATGTACCCGTGACGGGCATAGATCTCGTTCCGGGCCAGGCGGAGGTCGCTCTTGCTGAGTCCGGCGATATCGTCATTCGTCAGGTACTTCTTGCTGCTCTTCCGGAGGATATAGCTGTCATCCGTGGCATCCCTGTTCTTCTTGGTCTCTTCGGAAGCCTTGGTCGTCTCCTTCTTGGACTCGGCTTTCTTTGACT